>PTKA01000193.1 GCA_002937525.1 Alphaproteobacteria bacterium MarineAlpha10_Bin3 | reverse complement strand
TCACGATGATCCTCCTGCTCGGGATCGTCAGTGCGATGGTCTGGCTCGCCGGCGTCGAGCTGGATGAGGAATTCGCCTATTACGATCTGTATTTCGAGGGGTCGGTGACCGGGCTGAAGGTGGGCAATCCGGTGCGCTATCGCGGCGTGCCGGTCGGCGCGGTGACCGATATGCGGATCAATCCGGACAATGTCGAACAGGTCAAGGTCACCATCGAGGTGCCGAACGAGACGCCGATCAAGGTAGACGCCGTCGCCACGCTCGAATTCCAGGGCATTACCGGCATCGCTTTCGTGCAGATTACCGGCGGCACCCATGATGCGGCGGATCTGCGCCCGGCGCCGGGGCAGGGCAATCCGGTGATCGCTTCCAAGCCGTCGGAATTGCAGGCGGTCATCGAAGCAGCACCCGAATTGCTCAACCGCTTTATCGTTTTGATCGACAACGCGAACAAGCTGCTGGGCGGCGACAATCAGAAGAATTTCGCCGATGCGATGGCCAATATAAAAACCATATCGGGGTCGCTTGCGGCGGGCTCCGGCGATATTCAAGCGGTGCTAAGCGAGGGTGCCGGCGCGATCAAGGAATTGCGCGCCGCTTCGGTCGACGCCCGCGCATTGGTGGCCAGCGTGCGGCGGACGGTGGATTCTCTGATTGCGGAAGCCGAGGATACGTTGGGCGTGGCGCGCGGCGCGATCGGTGCGGTCAGGGATCTGTCGAACAATCTTTCGCGGGAAATTGTCGGGATTGGACCCGGCGCGAAGCAGGCCATGAAGGCGCTCAAGGATGCCGCCGAGGGGCTGGGGAAATCACAGGAACAGCTCACTGCCTTGATCGAGGAAAATCGCGAACCACTGGTCAATTTCACCAGTGCGGGGCTATATGAATTCACCCAGCTAATCGCCGAAGCACGGGTGCTGGTCAGCGGTTTGGCGCGAATATCGGGCCAGTTCGAACGCGACCCGGCCCGTTTCCTGTTCGGTGACCAGCAACGCGGAGTGGGCGTGCGATGAGCAACGGCTGGAAGCAACTGCCGGCGGCCGCGGCGTTGTCGCTGGCCTTGTTGGGCATGGGCTGTTCGTTCGAATTGCCGGGCGGCGGCGCGCCGCCGCGCATGTATATCCTGTCGCCCAAAAGCACCTTTCCCAAAAACCTGCCGACGGTCGATTGGCAGCTTTTGATCGAAACGCCGCTATCGCCGGCCGGGATCAACACCCAGCGCATCGCCTTGCGCGACAGCCCGATTGAATTGCGCTATTTCGACCGCGCCAACTGGACCGACCTCGCGCCCAGGATGGTGCAGACATTGATGGTCGAATCGTTCGAAAATTCGCAGCGCATCGTCGCCGTCGGACGCGAGGCGATCGGCTTGCGCGCGGATTACATCCTGAAGACCGAATTGCGCGAATTTCAGGCCGAGTACCCCAACGCGTTGCCGCATATTGGCGAGGAAACCGATGTCGATTCGCTGCCGCCGCTGATCCGGGTCCGGCTGAACGCGAAGTTGATCAAACTGCCGCGCCGCTCGATCGTCGCATCCAGCAATTTCGAACATACCGTTGTCGCATCGGCGAATTCGATGGCCGGCATCATCGGCGCCTTCGACGAGGCGCTCGGCAAAACGATGAAGCGGCTGGTCGGATGGGCGCTGAAGCACGGTGCGGAAAACATCGATCCAAGAGATACGCGGCGCCGTTAACGCTGTTTCACGCCGATGACGGAATGGTCGTCGATGCGCGACCAGAAAATCCGGATGGCGTTATCGTGGATATAGTCATCGACTGCCTTGCGGGACCCTTGCCAGCGGTAATAGTCGTCGATGATGATCAGCCCGCCCTCGGCAAGGCGCTCGAACAGCACGTCCATTTCCACCTTGGTCGATTCGTACCAGTCGGTGTCGAGCCGCAGCAAAGCGACCTTGTCCGGTGCTTCGCGCGGCAAGGTTTCCTCGACCTTGCCCGGCACGAAATGCAACCGGTCGTCCGGATAGCCGGTCCGGGCCACATTTCGTTTGACGGTCTCCAGCGGGATATTGATCCAGCCGGAAACATCGCCTTTGCGCAATTGGCGGTATTTGCCGATCGCGGCGGTGCCGTGGCGGCCGATATCGTGTTCGCCCGGTTCGGGCATGCCCTCGAACGTGTCGTATAGCCACAGATGCCGGTCGGTCATACCGATGTCGAGCAGGGTAAACGCCATCGCCATGATGCTGCCGCCACCGGCAACGCCGCATTCGACGAAATCGCCGCCGATGCGGTGTTCGCAGATGTAACGGATGGAGGCTTCGATATTGGCGATCCGCTGCTTGGAGGTCATGGTGTAATCGGCGACCGACCGGCAAAGATTTCTGGTGAATTCGGAAAAATCGGCGGGCCATTCCGCCGGTAATTCCCGCACCCCTTTCGGTGCCAGAAGTTTGCGGATGCCCTTGCCGATTTCGCGTCTGATCTTGGCCTGTATGGAGCCGCTATTCATGGGCGGCGTCCCGTGGCCCGCCGGACAGGGCGGTCAACATAAACAGGATGATGCAGGCAAATATCAGCCAGGATTGCCAGATGCCGGAACTGATGCTGTAGACGAGAAAGCAGGACGAAAATACCGCGGCGATCAGGGGGCTGTCGCCGCGCGCGGCGGCATTTCGTCCGTGCGCGCGGCGCAATAGGTGGATCATTGCAAACAATGCGATCAGGACGCCGACGGCGCCAAGCTCCAGCCAGAGCTGGAAGGCCGAATTATGTGGGTGCAAGGGCAGCCGTTCGCCAACATAATTGACCATCTGGTTGAGCGATGGATCGTAACATTTGGCGATGCTTACCACATCGCTACCCCCGGGGATCGAGCGCGCGCTATCCATGCCCCAACCTGTAATCGGCTTACGCATCGTCATCTTTGAGGTGAATTGCCAGATAATGATACGATGCGCCGCGGTTGATTTCACCGCCTTGATGGCGCAAAGGTCGGCGGCGTCCAGTTTAATCAGATTGAGCGCCGGCACCACGAGTATGAACAGTAAAGGAAGCGTGAGGATAGCCCAGAACAACCGCTTTTTCCACCATACGAGCGCGTATACGATGCCCGATACGCCCACCAGCAGCATGGCCGATTCGTTGCTAAGCAAGAAAATAGTCGCCAGGCCAAGCGTGACAAACGCGGCCAGAAGCATCCAATTCATATGCCGCGCCAGGGCCACCGCAACCGGTATCAATGTCAGCGCCACGATGACCGCACCGCGGCTGTAAACGATATCGGAAAATTTTTCGTGCCCGAGCAACATATAGATTTGGCCGCCCAGCGCGAGTTCCGCCAGGATAACCAGTTCCGTGGCGATAAGACCATAGGCGACCCAGGTGAACATGTTTCGGCGCATTGCTTGGGTGGTGTTTTGCCTCACCACGCCGATCAGAATTGCGCCCAGCGTTATAAAGCTAAAAACCTTGAGTGAAGTGGCCACGCTGTCCTGCGGATTAATCGACCAGGCCGCGCTCACCAGGCCATAAAGCGGCAGGATGAACATAAAACTGTTTTTCCACAGCAATGCGAATTTCTGGTCTTTAATTTCAGCAGCGATTGCGCGCCGGTGCGTGACGATTTGAATTAACGGTAATACCCATAAAAAGGCAGGCGCGAAGAATCCGACAGGACCAAGTAAAGCGAACACCATTACGGGGGAACTTTGCGGGCAATTGCGCTGTGGCGAGAAATTTACCCATAATAACACCGAAAACAGTCGGTTACTCAAGGATAGAAGATCGATAGTGTTGGCGGGCGTGATAATTTAGGTGTTTCAATGGCGATGGGTTTTGACTAGGTTGCACCGCCCATTGGTTTAAAATGTTCACGATATGTCGATCCTCGAATACGAAGCGCTGCGCCGCGCCGTCCTCAACACCGAACCTTTCGATCACATCATTGCGACAGGTGCGATTGCGCGCGAGAAGGTGCAGGAAGTCGGCCGCGATTTTCCGGTCCTTGAGCGACCGGGCAGCATCCCGCTCGGCAAGCTTGAATACGGCCCCGCCTTTGCGCGCCTGATCGACGATCTGAAGGGACCGGAACTGACCCGGATCGTGTCCGAAAAATTCGACATCGACCTGACCGGCCGGCCGACAATGATTACCGTGCGGGGATGGTGCCGGCCGCGGGACGGAAAAATCCATACCGATTCGCGGCGTAAGCTCGTCACCTTGTTGCTCTATATGAATACCGGGTGGGAGTCGGGCGGCGGGCGCTTGCGGCTCCTGCGGTCACCCGGCGATATCGAAGACTACGGCGCCGAAGTGCCGCCCGACGGGGAAACCCTGCTCATCTTCAAGTGTACGCCGAATGCCTGGCACGGCCATAAGTCCTTCGATGGCAAGCGCCGGACGATCCAGGTTAACTGGGTGAGCGATGAAAAATATCTGCGCTGGGAACAACGCCGGCACGGGATTTCGACGTTCTTCAAGCGGTTAGGCGCCGCTTTCTAATT
>PTKA01000192.1 GCA_002937525.1 Alphaproteobacteria bacterium MarineAlpha10_Bin3 | reverse complement strand
CAAAGCCAAACGTAAACGGCGCGGAATTTGAACCGCCATGACAATCCCTAAAACAGCCCTGGTGACCGGCGCGGCACAGCGTATCGGGCGGGTGATTGCCGAAGATCTGGCGGCGGCGGGCTGGTCGGTCGTGGTGCATTACAACCGTTCGGCGGAAGCCGCCGACACCGTCGTCGCCGGGATCGAGCGGGCCGGCGGGCAGGCGATCGCGCTCGCCGCCGACTTTGCGGACGAGGCGCAAACCCGCCGCCTGATGGCCCGTGCGATCGACCGGTTCGGCGCCATCGGCTGCCTGGTCAACAATGCGTCCCGGTTCGAACGCGACGCCATCGGCGATGCGACGCGGGCCAGCTGGGACGCCCATATGGAGCCCAATTTGCGCGCGCCCTTCGTGCTGTCCCAGGACATGGCGGCGGCGCTGCCCGGCGGCCGCAACGGGGTGATCGTCAATATCATCGACCAGCGGGTCTGGAACCTCACACCCCATTTCGTGTCCTATACGCTCAGCAAGACCGGGCTGTGGACCCTGACCCAGACCTTGGCCCTGGCGTTGGCGCCCAAGATCCGGGTCAACGGCATCGGGCCCGGCCCGACCTTGCGCAATGCGCGCCAATCCGAGGCGCAGTTCCAGCGCCAGCAGAATTCGGTGCCGTTGCGGCGCGGCCCGTCATCCGGCGAAGTCGCCCGCGCGGTCCGCTTCATCATCGATTCGCCGTCGATGACCGGACAGATGATCGCGCTGGATGGCGGCCAGCATCTTGGCTGGGCGCAGCCGCTTCAGGACGGCGCGGCCGATGAATAAATCCGCCGGTATCTGCCAACCGATTGATCGTAAAGGACTTCTATCGGTGATTCGCGGGGCCGAGTTTTGCACAATGGCCCGATTCCGCCACAATGTGGGCGCCGGACGGAAAATCAACGATACGGTAACTATCTGGTAACGTTATGATTCTTGTTTAGTTATGTTTTTTAATGACTTGAAAACATGCTGTAAATTTAGGCAGTTTGACCAAGGCGCTGCGATAATTGACCGATGGCGTGTCGTGTCGCTCTTATCAACAATGTTATCCACAGCATCGGGGGATATCGGCCGGCCCGGCATGGCGCGGCCAATCGAGCATAGGACCAATGGCTAAAACAGCGCAATCGAGCGTCCGGCAGGGCCTGGCGACAGCGCCGCATCGCGGCATGATGGCGGGTGCGAAGATCATCCAGAATTATCTTAAAACCCTGCCGCTTGCGCCCGGCGTGTACCGGATGATGAACCAGCGCGGCGATGTGCTTTACGTCGGCAAGGCGCACCAGCTGCGCAAGCGGGTCGCGGCCTATACCAAGCCGGCGAAGCTGCCGATCCGCCTGCAACGCATGATCGCCGAGACCCGGAACATGGAGTTCATGACGACCCATACCGAGGTCGAGGCCCTGCTGCTTGAATCCAATCTGATCAAGAAACTGCGGCCGCGCTACAATGTCCTGCTGCGCGACGACAAAAGTTTCTCCCAAATCCTGATTCGCGCCGACCAGGACTTCGCCCAGCTGGTCAAGCATCGCGGGGCGCGCAAACACAAGGGCGCGTATTTCGGTCCCTTCGCGTCCGCCGGCGCGGTCAACCGGACGATCTCGACCCTGCAACGCGCGTTCCTGCTGCGCAACTGCTCCGACGGTATCTTTCGTGGCCGCACCCGGCCCTGCTTGCAGTACCACATGAAACGGTGCAGCGCGCCGTGCGTCGGCCGCATCGGCCGGGTGGAGTACGCCGCCTTGGTCGATGCCGCGCGCGAGTTTCTTGCCGGCCATAGCGGCAAGGTTCAGGCCCGGCTGGCGAAACAGATGGAAGCGGCGAGCGCGGCGCAGGAATACGAGGTTGCCGCCCGAATCCGCGACCAGATCCGGGCGTTGACCCAGGTCCAGGCGCATCAGGACATCAACGTGCCGGGGATCGACGACGCCGATGTGATCGCGCTGCACCGCGAGGGCGGCCAGTCCTGCGTGCAGGTGTTTTTCTTCCGCGCCGGCCGCAACAACGGCAACCGGGCCTATTTTCCCAGCCATGACCGCAATCTGGACGCGGCCGAAATAATGGCCGCCTTCATCGGTCAATTTTACAACGACATGACGCCGCCGCGCGCGGTCCTGCTCAGCCATGCGCCGGCGGAACGCGACCTTATCGCCGAGGCGCTGTCGCTCCGCGCGTCTCACAAGGTCCGGCTGCTGACCCCGATGCGCGGGGCCAAGCGCAAACCGGTCGAACACGCGCTGACCAATGCGCGCGAGGCGCTGGCGCGGCGTCTGGCGGAAAGTGCGTCGCATCGCCGTCTGCTGGAAGCGCTGGCCGAGCGGCTGGGTCTGGAGGTGCTGCCGACCCGCATCGAAGTCTACGACAACAGCCATATCCAGGGGTCGCACGCGATCGGCGCCATGATCGTATGCGGCCCCGAGGGGTTGATGAAGAATGCCTATCGAAAATTCAACATTCGAACCGCCGGGGGCGACGGCGAGGCCGCCGCCGGTGACGATTACGCGATGATGCGCGAGGTACTGACGCGGCGCTTCAAGCGCGCCCTGAAGGAAGACCCGGACCGGGGCCAATGGCCGGAACTGGTGATTGTCGATGGCGGCCGCGGCCAGCTTGGCGTCGCCGAGGCGGTGTTCGCCGATCTCGGGATCGACGGTGTAGCACTTCTGGGCGTCGCCAAGGGGCCGGACCGCAACGCCGGACGTGAGAAATTTTACCGCGCCGGCGGCGGCGATTTCACGCTGCCGCCGCGCGACCCGCTGCTGTATTTCATCCAGCGCCTGCGCGATGAAGCGCACCGCTTCGCGATCAGCGCACATCGCGCGCGCCGGTCGCGGGCCATCACGGCGTCGCCGCTGGACGAGGTCGCCGGCGTCGGCGCCAAGCGCAAGAAGGCGCTGCTACTGCATTTTGGCTCCGCGCGCAATGTCGCCAGGGCCGGGCTCGCCGATCTGGAAGCCGTCGGCGGCATAAGCAAGGCCGTGGCGGCGAAAATATATGGTTATTTCCATGGTGATCGGTAAAATGAAAAACTGTTATCGTGCAGGGAATTAGCGTGGTGATTACCAGTCTTCCCAACCTCCTTACGCTGTCGCGGATCGGTGTAATTCCGGCGATCGTCGCGCTGTTCTGGGTCGATGGCGAATCCGCGCGCTGGGCGATGCTGGCGCTGTTCACGCTCGCCGCCCTGACCGATTTTTTCGATGGCTACGCGGCCCGGTCGATGGGCATGATCTCGAACTTCGGCCGGTTTCTTGACCCGGTCGCCGACAAGCTGCTGGTTTCCGCCGTCCTCTTGATGCTGGTCGCTTTCGACCGGATCGTGGGGCTGGCGATCCTGCCCGCCCTGGTGATTTTGTGCCGGGAAATACTGGTGTCCGGCTTGCGCGAGTTCCTGGCCGAGATCAAGGTCGGCGTCCCGGTCAGCCGGCTGGCAAAATGGAAAACCGGTATTCAGATGCTGATGCTGGGCTTCCTGATCGTGGGCGACGCCGCCCCGGCGGCAATCCCGGCCGTCCTGATCGGCGAAGTCGGGTTGTGGATCGCGGCTGGACTCACCGTCGTCACGGGCTATGACTATCTCAAAACCGGTTTGGTTCATCTGACGGCCAGCTCCAAGGAGCGGTGATGCGACGGGAAGCGATCGAATGAAGATATTCGGACTGGCGGGATGGAAAGGCAGCGGCAAAACAACGCTGGTCGTGCGCCTGCTGCCGGAACTGATTTCGCGCGGTTACAGCGTGTCCACGCTCAAGCACGCTCATCATGATTTCGATATCGACAAGCCGGGCAAGGATTCCTTCGAACACCGTCATGCGGGTGCCACCGAAGTCATGGTCACCTCGGCCCGGCGGTGGGCGTTGATGCATGAAAACCGCGACGCGCCGGAACCGGGCGTCGCCGAAATCACCGCCCATATGAGCCCGGTCGATCTGTTGCTGATCGAAGGCTTCAAGCACCACGCGCACCCGAAACTGGAAATCCACCGCCCGTCCACCGGCCATGCGCTGCTGTGCCGGGACGACCGCCATATCGTCGCCGTGGCCAGCGACGCGCCCTTGCCGGACGTGGCGCTGCCGGTCCTCGATCTGAACGATTTTTGCGCTATCGCCGATTTCATCGCTGCCCATCTGAATCTCGACCAGGGGCGCGCGCATGGCGCAGCTTAGCGACGACTGTTTTGCCTTTGGCGGCGAATTGACGCCACTTGACGTGGCGCTCGACGTCTTGCGCGAACGCACCGTGCCGATCGTCGGCCAGTCGGTCGTCGCATTGAGCGCAGCGGTCGGCCGCTTCCTTGCCGCCGATGTCGTGGCGCCCTGCGACGTGCCGCCGCACGCCAATTCGGCCGTCGATGGCTACGCCGTCCATTTCGACGATCTGTCGAACGATGCCGCAACCCGCCTGCGCGTAACCGGGCGGGCGGCTGCCGGCCATCCTTTGTTGCGGCCGGCCGGCCGCGGCG
>PTKA01000191.1 GCA_002937525.1 Alphaproteobacteria bacterium MarineAlpha10_Bin3 | reverse complement strand
CACGCCAAACCCTTCGGCCCGCCGACGATCGATGGCAGACCGCGTTTCGATATGGGCGCCGAACATAGCGCCGAACATCCGGCCTTACGGCGGATCAACAATCCCTCGGATATCTCGCAGGCGTATCTCGATGTCATGCGCAATGCGGCCAGTGTCGATATGATCGACGATCTGATCGGACCCAACGTCAAATTCCATCATTGCAAGATCAATCTGAAATTACCCGGCTTGGATACCGCCGTTTGCGCTGGCCCGCAACCCGATGCCGGGCCCGAATGAAGGAACCATCCTGCGCGGCCAGAAGGTTCACGCCGCGCGCTTGAGCGAAGCGACGATCGAACTGCCGGAACAGCCCAAATCCGCCTCGTTCTTCACAATTCAGGGCCAGGACTCGGCCACCGGATAGCGCGCTACGCCCGCCCGGCGATGATGTCCAGAACGGCGTTTGCGGCGCGTTCGCTGGGCGGCCGCCCGCCCATTCCGAGTTGCTTCAAGGCCGGTTGCACGGCTTCCTTCTGGCGCGCACCTTCGGGACCGAACAGGCTTGAGAGCGCCGGGGCCAGAATGTCGGCCCGGCAATTACCTTGCAGGAACTCGGGCACCACTTCGCGGTCCAGGATCAGATTGATCAGGTTTGCAAAGCGCACCCGCATCAGCGGCTTGGCGATCAAATAGGTCAGTGCCGCGAACCGGGAGGCCACGACCAGCGGCACGCCGGCCAGCGACAGCTCCAGCGTCGCCGTCCCCGACGCGGCAAGACCGACATCGCACGCCGCCAGGGCGGCGGGTTTATCGGCCACCGCTTCCACCACGATGGCGCGCACCGGCCAGTCCGCGCTCAATTCGCGTACCAACGCGGCAACATTGGGGACCGTCGGCAGGACCGCGACCAGCCCCGGATGGGCCAGTTTCAGGCGCGCCAGCGTGTCGCGGAACGGCGCCGCCAGCCGGCCCACCTCCCCCTTGCGGCTGCCCAGCAGGACGCAGACGACCGGTGCATCCCGGCCGATGCCGTGGCGCTGGCGAAAGGTATTTTTTTCCGGCGCCATCATGGCGTTTTCGATCACCGGATGACCGACGAACGTGCAGGAAACGCCATGGCGCGCGAACCATGCCGGCTCAAATGGCAGCAGGCCCAGCAGATGGTGAAAATGGCGTTTTAATTTGTGGACCCGCCACGGCCGCCAGGCCCATAGCTGGGGTGCCACATAGTGAATACGCACAATCGCGCGGTCGCGAATGCGCTTGGCGACGCCATGCGCGAATTCGGGCGCGTCGATGGTGATCACGCAATCCGGCCGCGCCGCATCGATCGCCGCCGCCGTCTGGCGCATCCGCGCGAACAGGCGGCGCGCATGAGGCAGTATCTCGACGATGCCCATCACCGACAATTCTTCCATCGGGAACAGGCTGTCCAGGCCCTGGGCGCGCATCGCCGGGCCGCCGACACCGATAAACTCGACGCCGCCGCTGGCCGCCTTCAACGCCGCCATCAGACGGCCACCCAGCACATCGCCGGACGGTTCGCCGGCCAGCACGAATATCAGCCGGGGCCGGGTCATTGCCCAACGGATATGCCGATCAGGAACAGACCGGACCGGTCGGCTTCCAGGATCGCCGCTTCGCGTGACAGCACAAGCGTCGCCCCCGCTTCGACCGCGACGCCACGCAGCCCGGCATCGCGCGCGCCGATGATCGTTTCCGGCCCAATGGTCGGCAAATCGGCCCGGTTATCCTGGCCCGGCTTGCGCAGTTTTACCAGCACCCCGCCCGGCCCCGCGCGGGCCAGCGTCGCACATCGCGTCAGCAAGCCATCGGTCCCTTCGGCCGCCTCGATACCCAGCACGATGCCTTCCTGAACCACGACCGCCTGGCCAACATCGACCGCGCCGAGTGCCTGCAACACAGCGATCCCCCGCGCGATATCGAGCCGCGCGGTCTCATCCGGCGACACCTTCCCCAACGGACCCGATGTGGCGGTAATACCGTCGATCACATCGTCCACGCCAACCATATGAAATCCCTCCGCCTCCAGCCAATCCATGACCGCGCGCAACAGCCCGTCATCGCCAAACGCACGGGCGCCGGCCCGGGCGAGAATTTTGACCGCCGTTTTATCCGGGCGCAATTCGGCAATCGACGGACGGCGCATCGGTCCGGCCATAACCAGGTCATCGACCGCGGCGCCGCGCAATATATCCAGCGCCGCGCCGACCGCGCCCAGCCTGACCCAGGCATGATCGACGCCGCGCGTCGTTGCCGGCGCCGTCTGGCCTTCGAAGGCAAGGACAAAAACCGCCCGGCCGGCGCTTCGGTATGCTTCGACAAGGCGTTGCGGCAAAATGCCTCCGCCTGCAAGAATACCGAGTTTGCGCGCCACAATGCTAACGGGGCTGGGTCAATCCGCGCGATGAGTCGGCGCGCATGAATTTGACGATCTCCATGATCTCCTGGTTATCGGCGAACATATCGGCGACATCATCGACCCGCTCGACCAGCGTGCCTTCCTCCGCGAACAACATGCGGTAAGCGGTTCGGAGTTTATGGATATCCTGTTTGGCGAAATTCCGCCGCTTCAGGCCAATCACGTTCAGGCCGCCCAGCCGGGCCCGGTCGCCCATCACCGAACCATAGGGGATGACGTCGTTTTCCACCCCCGACATGCCGCCGACGATGGCGTGGCGGCCGATCCGGGAATATTGATGGACCGCCGAAAGACCGCCGAGAATGGCGTAGTCCCCGACCGTGACATGACCGCCCAGCGTCGCGTTATTGGCCAGAATGACATGATCGCCGACGATGCAGTCATGCGCGACATGCGATCCCGCCATGAACAGGCCGTCATTGCCGATCCGCGTCACCATCCCGCCTTTGGCCGTGCCCGGATTCATCGTGACATATTCGCGGATCCGGTTGCGGCGTCCGATGATCAATTTGGAGTTCTCGCCGGCATATTTCAGATCCTGCGGCGCCAGACCGATTGACGCGAAGGGATAGATTTCGGTTTCCGCCCCGACCAGGGTATTTCCGCCGACCACGACATGCGAATGCAACGCCACGCCGTCTTCCAACGTCACCGCACCTTCGACAACGCAAAACGGTCCGACCGTCACATCGTTTGCAAGCGACGCCTTGGGATCAACGACCGCACTTGGATGAATATTCGCCATTCAATTATCCATTATCATCGCGGAAAACACCGCGTCGGCGACGATTCCATCGTTGACCCGCGCCGCGCCCGAAAAGCGCCAGACATTGCCGCGTTGGCGGCTCTTGATGACCTGTACATGCAGGGTGTCGCCGGGTCCGACCGGCTTGCGGAAGCGCGCCTTGTCTACCGACATGAAATAGACCAGCTTCCCTTCGGCATCGGGGCCAAGCGTGGACACGACCAGGACCGCGGCAGTCTGCGCCATCGCCTCGATTATCAACACGCCGGGCATGATGACCGGCAGCGTGGGAAAATGCCCCTGGAAGTAAGGTTCGCCGATCGAAACGCATTTTATGCCGGTCGCTCTCTGGTCCAGCACCATGTCGATTATTTTATCGATCATCAAAAACGGATAGCGGTGCGGGATGCGCCGCATGACGTCGTTGATGTCGATATCGATTACCTGTTCAGCGTGATCGTCCATACCTACCGACCTTTTTTCTTGACCAGATTTTCGACCATGGCGACCTGACGGAAAAATTGCCGTGCCGGCACCGCCGGGGTGCCGGCGATCCGCGCGCCCGGCGCAACGTCGCGCATGAGTCCCGATTTGGCGGCGATCTGCGCCCCCGTCCCGATCCGCAGATGCCCGGCAATTCCGACCTGGGCCGCGACGACGACATAATCTTCCAGGACCGTGCTGCCGCCGATGCCAACTTGCGCGATAATGATGCATCCCTTTCCGATACGGACGTTGTGACCGATCTGCACAAGATTATCAATCATCGTTCCGTCGCCGATCACCGTGTCGGGGCCGGCACCCCGGTCCACGGTCGAGTTCGCGCCGATTTCGACATCGTCCCCGACGATCACGCGGCCAAGCTGCGGCACCTTGATGTGCCCGGCGGGATCGATCGCGAAGCCAAAGCCACGTTGCCCGATCCGAACGCCAGGATGAATGAGGGTGCGCGCACCGATATCGCAATGGCTGAGCGATGCATTGGCGCCAATCGCCGTATCGGCGCCGACCTGGACCGCCTGCCCGATCACCACATTGGCGCCGATATCGCAGCGTGCCCCCAGCACGGCGCCGGGGCCGATTACCTGATGAAGCACCTGCCCAACCGCAACCAGGCCCTGACCTCGTACTACTGGTACTACGCCACTCAGGTGATGTACCACATGCAGGGCAAGTACTGGTTGGCCTGGAACGAGCCGCTACGGAAGACGCTGGTGTCGACGCAACTGACCACCGGGCAGATGGCCGGGACGTGGAATCCGGCCGACAACTGGGAGAACCAGGGTGGACGGATCTACGCCACGGCGATGAAGTTACTGGTG
>PTKA01000190.1 GCA_002937525.1 Alphaproteobacteria bacterium MarineAlpha10_Bin3 | reverse complement strand
TTCGCCGATCACCGGCCGCTTTATGACTGGCTGATCGACAATCTGCCGGTGCCGGCGCGGCCCCAGCAGATCGAATTTTCCAGGCTCAATCTGACCCACGCGGTTTTGTCGAAACGGCGGCTGATGGAACTGGTCGAAGGCGGCCATGTCGATGGCTGGGACGATCCGCGTTTGCCGACATTGGGCGGGTTGCGCCGGCGCGGCGTGCCGGCCGCCGCGATCCGCGATTTCGCCGCCCGCATCGGCGTGACCCGGACCGGTGCCGTGGTCGAAGCAGCGCTGCTCGATCATTGCGCGCGGGACTGGCTGAACGATAATGCGCCGCGCCGTCTAGCGGTGCTGCGCCCGCTCAAGATCGTCATCGAGAACTACCCGCAAGGCAAGACCGAGATGCTGCAAGCGGTCAACAACCCGCGCGATTCGGACGCCGGCACGCGCGAGGTGCCGTTCTCGCGCGAACTATATGTCGAACGCGACGATTTCATGGAAGACCCGCCGCGCAAGTTCTTCCGGCTTGCGCCGGGCCGCGAAGTCCGGCTGCGCTTCGCCTATTTCATCACCTGCCGCGAGGTAATCAAGGATGCAAAGGGCGTTGTGAGCGAACTGCGCTGCACCTACGATCCAGCCACGCGCGGCGGCGATTCCCCGGACGGCCGCAAGGTAAAGGGGACCTTGCACTGGGTTTCGGCGGCACATGCGGTGCCAGCGCAAATCCGGCTCTACGCACCGTTGTTCGCCGATGCGTCGCCCGAAGGCGATCTGGCCGAATGTCTGAACCCGGATTCGCTGACGATCCTGGACGTTGCGCGCCTGGAACCCAGCCTGGCCGAAGCGACGCCGGACGACCCGATCCAGTTCGAACGCCAGGGCTATTTTCGCGCCGACCCCGACTCGACGCCCGGCCGGCTGGTCTTTAACCGGACCATCGCCCTGCGCGATAGCTGGGCCAAGACGAAAGGCGCCTAGCGGTCCTTATCGACAAACCATGAATTTACCCCGCGAGACGAATAAACCCTTCATGGCGCAACAGAACCTATTTTCGGTTGACCGGTCCGGCCAGACATACCGCTGGCTGGTCATCGTGGCCGGCATGTTGGCTTTTTTCACCATGGTCATCTCCAGCTCCACGGTGAATGTCGCGATTCCCCATGTGATGGGTTCCTTCGGGGTCGGGCAGGACAAGGCGCAGTATCTGTCGACCTCGTTTCTGGCCGCGACGGTGACCAGCTTGCTGCTGAATTCGTGGTTCATCGCCAAGTTCGGGCAGCGAACCGCCTTCGTCTCGTCGCTGTTGCTGTTCTGTCTTGGCAGTGTGATCAGCGGGTTCAGCCCCAATCTCGGCCTGATTATCGTCGGCCGCGTCATCCAGGGTTTCGCCGCCGGTATCATTCAGCCGCTGGTGATGGTTTTGCTGTTCCAGTTCTTTCCGCCGGAAAAACGCGGCAGCGCCATGGGAATGTTCAGCATGGGGGTGGTGTTCGCGCTCGGTCTTGGCCCGGCGATTGGCGGCATCACCATCGACAATCTGCATTGGCGCTACATCTTTTTGGTGCCGATTCCCACGACCGTGATGGCGCTGGTGCTGGGCGTCTTGTTCATGCCCGAGCGGCCGCGGTCGGGCGAGCCGGGGCCGTTCGATATACTTGGTTATTCCTTGATGTGCGCGACGGTGTTCTGCTTGATGACCATCATCGGCAATGGACAGCGCCTGGGCTGGTTTTCCAACGACATCATGGCTTTGGGCGCGGTGATGGTGGCTGCGGGTGCCGGTTTCGTCTATTCGCAACGGCTGCCGCGATCCAACCTTCTCGACCTCAGTCTGTTTCGCAATCCGCGCTTCGTTACGGCGGTTACGATTTCCTTCTTGTTCGGTTTCGTCAGTTTCGCGACGATCTATATCTTCCCGGTTTTCGCCCAGATCGTGCAAGGCTATACCGCGACCCTGGCTGGATCCCTGCTGCTGCCCGGCAGCCTCGCCGCCGCCGCGTTCCTGCCGTTCAGCGGCCGGCTGGCCGACCATTTCCCGCCCACGGCGCTGATTCTCGCCGGCATGATAATATTTATCTACAGCACCATCTTGATGGCCGGTTCCGATATCGACACCGTGTTCTGGAGCATCGCGCTCTATCTGTTTATCGGCCGCATGGGCAACGCGCTGGTGTCGCCGGCTTTGATGAGTACGGCGATGGACGCCTTGCCGGCATCGCACCTCCATCAGGGTGCCGGCACGGTCAATCTGTGCCTGATGCTTGGCGGTTCGTGCGGCATCAACGCCTTGGTCGTCGTGCTGGAGCGGCGCATCGAGTTCCATGGCGACGCCTTCGCCATGACCCAGACCTCGGCCAACCCGGCAACCCGCGAAATGCTGTCCTCGGTGCGCAACCTGCTGGGCGAGGGCGGGATACCCGATGCGCTGCGCGACGGCGTGGCGCTCGATTATCTCAACAGTATCGTCGCCGCCCAGGCCAACACGCTGGGCTTTCAGGACGGGTTCATCGCCATCGCCTTTGTCTCCGCGATCGCCGCCGTCCCGGTGTTTTTGTTGACGCGCAAGCACCGGCGCCCGCAATAATATACGATACGGAATGATTTTACGCGAAAGGCGCGGCCAATGGACAATGACGCGAATCCCTATCCACAAGGCGTTGGCTATATCGACGGCGAATATTGCGCCAAGCAGGACATGCGGCTGCCGGTCGCCGATCTGGGTTTCCTGCTGTCCGATATGACCTACGATGCGGTGCATGTCCGCAACGGGCGGTTTTTTCGGCTCGACCTTCATCTTGACCGCTGGGAGCGTTCGATCAGCATCCGCCGGTTCACCACATTGCCGCTGGACTGCGACGGCGTGCAACAGGTTTTGATGGAATGCGTGCGCCGGTCGCAGTTGCGCGATGCCATGGTCTATCTGGTCGCCACGCGCGGGGCGGCGGCCGACGGGCTGAAGGATCTGCGAAGTTGCGATAACAAATTCATGGCCTGGGCGGTGCCGTATTACGGCGTCATCGCGCCGGACCGGATGGAAAGCGGCGTCGATATCATCGTCAGTTCGGTGCAGCGCACGCCGCCCGAAGCGATCGACCCGACGGTGAAGAATTTCGCCCGCATCGATTTCGCCGACGCGCTGCTCGAAGCCTATGACCGGGGCTGTGAGCACGCGGTGCTGCTCGACCGCGACGGCCATGTCACCGAAGGGCGCGGCTGGAACATCTTCGCCTTGAGCGGCGGCAAGCTGGTGTCGCCCGACCGCGGCGTCCTGGAGGGCATCACCCGGCGCACCGTGGTCGAGCTTTGCCGGCACACCAACATCAAGGCCGAATACAGCGCGTTGAGCGCGGACGATCTGCGCGCCGCCGATGAGGTCTTCATGACCTCGACGGCGGGCGGGATCATGCCGGTGCGCAAGATCGACGATCAGGTGATCGGCGGCGGCGTCAGGGGGCCGGTGACCAAACGGTTGACCGACCTGTACTGGGCCTTGCATGACGATCCGGCCCATTCGACCGCGGTCGATTATTAAGCGTCATCCGCATCCCGCGTCATCGCGTCCCAGTTTTACAGGGCCGGTTCCTTGGCGGCGAAGCGGCGCACGGCTTCACGGTGAAATTCGGTATCGCGGCAGGCGTTTTGCGCCGCCAGTTCGGCTTCGACCATCTGCGCCTGGCTGCCGTGAATGGCGGCGTCGATCAGGCGCTTGGCCTGCGCCATGGCGGTCGGCGAGCCTTGCGCCAGCCGGTGCGCCATGGTGCGGGCCGCTGCAATCAGGTCGCCGGGTTCGTGGATGGCATGGACGATGCCAAGCGCCATCGCCTCTTCCGCACCAAGCGAACGCGCGCTAAGCGCTAGTTCCTTGGTGCGCTGTGGGCCGATCACGCGGGTCAGCAAGGCGGCCGCGCCCATGTCCGGGATCAGCCCGATGCGGCCAAAAACCAGGCAGAACCGGGCGCGCGGCGTGGCCAGGATGATATCGGCGGTCAAGGCCAGGCTGAACCCGCCGCCAAAAGCCACCCCATCGACCGCCGCGATCACCGGGCGGTCCAGATTGGCCAGCCGGTATATCCAGTCCAGCGTGCGGCGCAGCCCGGCGTTGCGTTCATCGGGGGTGACCGATTTCGCGCCGCCCATGCGTTTGACATCGGCGCCGGAACAAAAATTACCGCCCGCCCGGTCAGGATCAGAACCCGCAGATCGGCGTCGGCCTCGGCGCGCTCGACCATGTCCGGCAAGTCGCGCTCGAACATGGCCTGGCTGATCGCGTTCAGGGCCCTGGGCCGGTTCAAGGTAAAGACACCGACGCCGCCGGCGATTTCAAGATGGCTTTCGGGTAGGCTCATGGCACTTTCCTTTCCTTATTAGCGCCGCCAAATTTGAAACGTAAGCGCGACGGCGAGCAGGGCCACCATGGTGCCATACAACGCCGGTATCTCGATTTGGGCCAGCAGAAATCCCGAGGTCAGCGGACCGAGTGCCGCGCCAAAATCGCGCCATGTCTG
>PTKA01000019.1 GCA_002937525.1 Alphaproteobacteria bacterium MarineAlpha10_Bin3 | reverse complement strand
TGGCGGCATCGGCGGCGGGCCGGTGGAAATAATGGTCCTCATGGAAGGCTTCGGCAAAGGCCTTGTCGTCGGACCGTATTTCCCGACCGCGGTGCTGGGCGGCAATCTGGTGCTGAAGGCCGGCAGTGCCGCGCGCAAGCAGGAAATGCTGCCGAAACTGGTGGCCGGCGATCTGATGATGGCGTTTGCCTATGCCGAGCGGCAGGCGCGTTACGATCTTTTCGATGTCGAGATGACGGCCGCCAAGGACGGCGGCGGCTTCGTCCTGAACGGCGCCAAGGGCGTGGTCGGCTACGCGGCTTGCGCCGACTGGATCGTGGTCTCGGCCCGCACCGCCGGCGGCGCGCGCGACAAAGACGGGATCACCTTGTTCGTGGTGGCCAAGGATGCGCCGGGCCTTGCGCGCCGCGACTATCCGACGGTCGATGGCCAGCGCGCCTCGGAACTGTCTTTCGAGTCTGTGAAGGTGGACGCCGACGCGGTGCTGGGCGAGGTCGATGGCGGATTGCCGCTGATCGAGGATGTGGCCGAGCGGGCGATTGCCGCACTCGCCGCCGAGGCGGTCGGCTGCATGGATGTGTTGCTGTCCTCCACCAATGAGTATCTCAAGACGCGCGAACAGTTCGGCCGGCCGATCGGCAAGTTCCAGGTTCTTCAGCACCGCATGGCCGATATGTTCATCGCCTGCGAGGAAGCGCGCTCGATGTGCTATGTGGCGACCTTGCGGCTCGCCGATCCGGACGCGGCTGCGCGCGCGCGAAGCGTTGCCGCCGCCAAGGTGCAGATCGGCAAGAGCGCGCGCTATGTCGGCCAGCAATCGGTGCAGTTGCATGGCGGCATGGGCATGACCGACGAGATGAGCATCGGCCACTACTTCAAGCGCCTGACCGTGATCGACACGATGTTTGGCGACCAGAACCACCATTTGAAGCGGTTTTCCGAAATGTAAGGGGGAAGCAAGACCATGAACAGCAAGGTTATTTCGGCGGATTGTCATATTGATCTGATCTGGCTGCCGCCCGATCTGTTCACCGACAATGCTTCGGCGGCGATGAAGGACCGGATGCCCTATGTCGTCGATGGCGAGAAAGGTCCGAAATGGGTCAGCCGCAACGGCGGTGAATTCGGTCTCCAGAACGGCATGGGGTCGGCCGGGCGCGAATATGTGCCGGGCGTCATTCATCGCTCCGACCGGATGGCGTCGACCGGCCTGTACACCGATGGCAAGAACGGCATCCGCCGCCTGACCGACCCGGATCTGCGTATCAAGGATCAGGATCTGGACGGGGTTTCGGGCGAAGTGCTGTACGGCATTCTGGGGGCCAGCACCCGGCTCGGCGATCCCGACGCCGCGACCGAAATGATGCGTATCTATAATGCATGGCTGGCCGATTTCTGCGACACCCATCCCGAGCGTTTCGCCGGCATCGCGTGTGTCCCCAATCACGATATTCCGGCCGCGGTCGCCGAAGTCGAGCGGGTCGCTTCGCGCGGCGGCGCCCGTGGCCTTGAGATCGCCAACAGTCTGGATATGCTGCCGCTTTACCATCCGGACTGGAATCCGCTCTGGGCGGCGGCCAACGCCGCCAAGCTGCCGGTGCATGTGCATACCATCGGCGGCGCAAAAACCGATACCTCCAGTTTCGCGCCGATGCAGCAGCGCCAAGCCTTTGCGGTGCAGATTACCAGCTTCCAGATGGGCATGTCGCGAATCCTGATGGAGGTGATTTATGGCGGCGTGCTGGAATCCTATCCCGATCTGCGCCTTGTTATCGGCGAAAGCGGCATCGGCTGGATTCCCTATGTTCTCGAACATATGGATCTGGAATGGGAGGAACAGTTCGGCGATCTGACCCTGACCATGAAGCCGTCCGACTACTGGCACCGCCAGTGCAAGGCGACCTATCAATCGGACAAGGTGGGTCTGCGGCTGCTCGATCTGCTGGGCGAGGACAATATCATGTGGGGGTCGGATTTTCCCCATCCCGATGGAATCTGGCCCGACTCACAAGAGTTCCTGGCCCGCGAGGTCAGTCATTTGCCCGAATCGGCCCGGCGCAAGATCACCTATGACAATGCCGCCGCCCTGTACGGGTTCCCGCAGCATTAGAGCAAATCAGGATTGATGGGAATCGCCAGAGGCGATTCACGTTGATCCTGTCGCTTTGCTCGCCTTATTGAAAGCGAGCGTTCTCAAGACAGCCGGTAGATTCTGGCCGCGGTGCCGTGGAACAGTTTTTCGCGGTCCGCGGCTGGCCGGGCGGCGGTCATTTTCTTGAATGAATTCCACAGGATGTTGTAGCTACAGCTCACCATATCGACCGGGAAATTCGATTCGAACATGCAGCGCTCGACGCCGAATCGCTCGATCGTGTAGTCGAAATAGCGCTGTGTCGCATCGACCAGTTCCTGGCTGGTCGGCGGCTTGGGCCGGTTTTCCCAGCCAAAACCGTTGAATTCCATATTGAGCCCGCCGAGCTTGGCCATGACGTTGTCGCAGGCTGCCAGCGCGGCGATGTCCCGGCTCCAGCTCTCGAATATCTCCTCGCGCTTGCCGGCATAGGGGCCGGTGCAAAGCGGGCCGCCGAAATGGTTCAGAATGATCGTGGTGTCGGGAAACGCCCGGGCCAGGTCGGTCAGCCCGGCGATCTGCGGATGATAGCACCAGCCCTCGAAGGTCAGGTCGCGCGAAGCCAGCTGGGCGAAGCCGTCGCGGAAGGTCGCATCGAGATAGAGATGCTGGACCGGATTTGTGCGGGCATTGGGAATCTCGTCGCTGGCGTCCCAGGTGACGCCGTGGCGGATGCCGCGAAACCGCCCGCCGCCGGCGGCGATCTGCGCGTCCAGCACATCGCCGACCGGCGCCCCCAAGGTGAGGTTCGCGGTGCCGATGATACCGGCCGCGACGCGCGTCTTGCCATACAGGCCCGATGCGCTCATCGCCGCGATGCCGTTGACGAATTCGGTCTCGCCGATCACCTTCATCGCCTCGTCGCCATCGGCCTTGTACATGGCGCCGCATTCGATGAAGACGGTCGAGACGATGTTGTGGCCGGCGTTCAGATCGGCCTGGATATCGTCCATCAAATAGCGGTCGGCGACCCGCTCATGGCGGAATTCCCATAAATGGTGATGCGGATCGCAAATCGGCATATCGGCTTCCAGGGTTTCTTCGGTGATCAGTGCGAGCCAGTCGCTATTGCGTGCCATGCGGTTGCTTCCTTCAAGGGAACAAGAGGTTCGTTAGTACGGCTTTTCGCCGGCCAGGGTGATCCGGTGCAGCAGCCGCTCGAACCCGCCATAATCGTTGATCGGGTTGTGCTGGGCCGCCCGGTTGTCCCAGAACGCGATGGTGCCGACTTGCCAGCGTAGCTGGCAGGTGAATTCCGGCCTTGTCTGATGCTGGAACAGGTATTGCAGGATCGGTTGGCTTTCGGCTTCGGTCATGTTCTTAAAGCGGATCGTGTGGGCGAAATTGACGTAAAGGCTTTTGTTGCCGGTAACCGGGTGGGTTCGCACCACCGGATGTTCGGCTTCGGTCGCCAGGCCGCTATTGTCCTTGGCGGCATCGGCGCGGCGGTCCTCTCTGGATGCGGCGGCGCCGGGCTTGGCCGCGCTGTTTACGCCGACAAGGCCTTCCAGCATCGCTTTCATACCGTCCGACAAGGTCTCATAGGCCATGTTCATATTGGCCCAGATGGTATCGCCGCCATGCGGCGGCAAAGTCCGGGCGAGCAGCATCGAGCCCATTGGCGGCCTTTCCAGATAGGCGGTGTCGGTGTGCCACAGCCCGCCGAAATTCAAATTCTCGTTGGCCCGCTTGAGAACCGGAACGATGTCGGGAAAGTCCGGCAATCCCTGAACCATCGGATAGGGCAGAATGTCGGCGAAGTTGTGGGCGAAGTCGAGGAACTGTTGCAAGGTCAAGTTCTGATCGCGGAAGACGATGACCATATAGCGGTGCAAGGCGCGCCGGATTTCGGCCACGCATTGCGCGTCCAGCGGCCGCGATAGATCGGCACCGGTTAACTCCGCGCCAATCGCGCCCGCCATCGGGTTGGCGGTAATCCGTTCGAGCAATTCTCCCACCCTTTTCGTATCAGTTGTAATCGACCGCGCCCTTCGGCACGGTGATATCGAACGTACCCAGGACCCGAACGACCGCGTGCAACCGCGCCGCAAGGTCGTCTTCGATGAACAGGAACCGTGCCGAGATGCCGCGCGAGTTGTTTTCCAGCACCTCGGCCCAGGCTTCGAACTCGAACAGATCCTCGCTGGTCAACGGCAACTCGAAGCGAAAGGCGAAGCGTTCGCCAACCGGTGGCGCATCGTCGTAAATTTCGATTCGCAATCCGCTTTCGCTCCAATCGATGACCGCATGCGGGGCGCCGTCGATATGGACCGTCGCTGCGGTGCCATCGACGCGCTGGCTTAGCCGGTCGCGTTGGAAAATCGCGCCGAAATATTGTTTAAGTCCCATGACCCATCTCATCCGATTGACGGCTGCAATGCAATCCGTCTTACAATAAAACGCGCCGGTCTCATATCACCCCTTCTTTGTGCAGCCGGGTCAGCGCGCCATCGTCGAGGCCGCACAAATCGCGCAGCACCTCGTTGGTATGTTCGCCCAACTGCGGCGGCGCGGTGATATCGACCTTGGACCCGGACAGCTTAATCGGGCAGCCCGGCGTGTGATAGACGCCGTCGCGCGGCGGGTAGTCGATTTCGACCATCATTTCGCGTTCGCGCAAATGCGGGTCGGCGATCACTTCGCCGGTGTCCTGAATGGCGCCCGATGGCACGCCGGCATCGCCCAGCAGCCGCATCAGATCGTGCTTGTCCCTGGTGCGGGTCCAGGCTTCGACAATGGCGTCGAGCGCTTCGCGGTTTTCCCAGCGCGCATCGGCGGTGGCGAATCGCGGGTCCGCCGCCAGTTCCGGGCACCCCAGCACGCCAAGGAAGGCGTCCCACATCTGTGGCTGCACGAAGATGAAGATGTAATCGTTCGCCGCCCCCGGATGGCAAAGATAGGCGGTGCCGGGCACGGTTGTTCCCAACTGGTTGCCGGTGCGTTCGCGCGGTTTGTCGAAGCGCTGGTGATCGCGGATCGCCACCCGCATCAGATTGACGACCGCGTCCTGCATCGACACTTCCACCTGCTGCCCGCTTCCGGTGGCGTGGCGCTGCTGCAAGGCGGCGAGGATGCCGATCGCCAGATGCATGCCGGTGCCGGAATCGCCGATCGCCGGCCAATTATAGGTCGGCGGCCCGCCCGGATGCCCGGTGACGCTCATCGCCCCGCCCATGGCCTGGGCGATGGGCTCGAAGCTCTTATAGCCGCTATGGGGGCCATAGGTGCCGAACCCCTTGATGGTGGCGTAGATGAAGCGCGGGTTGATTTTCGCCAGCACGTCGTATCCCAGCCCTAGCCGGTCCAGCGCGCCGGGCGAAAAATTTTCCACCAGCACATCCGATTCGCCGACAATCCGTTTGAACAACGCCTTGCCCTCGTCGGTCTTCAGATTGAGGGTCAGGCTGCGTTTGTTGGCGTTGAGTACGAGAAAAAACAGACTGTCGCTGTCCTGGTCGCGCTGCACGACGCGGGCGACATCGCCGCTGCCGGGCTGTTCCAGCTTGATTACCTCCGCTCCCAGCCAAGCCAGTATCTGCGTGCAAGCCGGCCCCGCCTGATTGTGGGTCATATCGATAATCCGGATCCCGTCCAGCGCCTTGCCCATTCGATTGCTCTCCCTTTTCATGCGGTAAATGCGGCAACGCGCCACGCTAGCACTCACGGCACGCTATTTTCGATTAAATTCGTCTTCATCTGCAACCGGCGCCACAAAACGTTTTTTTCCTTATCATCCCTACACATTTATTAACATTGTGGCGGGCGGAACGGTCCTGCCTTGGCAAAGTAGACAGGAATATATTCAAATTATAGAAAAATGTCAATGGCCAATTTTGGCCCGCCATGCAGCCAACGCCGGACCGCTCATGCCGCCCGGCATCATCACATCCGTCAACAGCAAATCGACGCCGTCCGCGCCGGCCAGCGCGGCAAAGGCCGTCTTGCCGTCTTTTGCGCGCAAGACCCGGTAGCCCAGACCATCGAGCAGGGCATTCGTCAGTTTTAGCAATTCAGGGTCGTCTTCGACCAGCAGGACCGTCTCGCCGCGGGCTCTGGGAATGTCCACGGGTTTTTTTTGCCTTTGTTCCGGTTTCGGGCCGCCTATAGGGCAGGTACAAGCTTACCGTCGTCCCCTGGCCGACCGCGCTTTCGATCTCGACATGGCCGCTCGACTGCTGGGTGAAACCGAACACCATGGAAAGGCCAAGCCCCGAACCCTCGCCGACATCCTTGGTGGTGAAGAACGGTTCGAACACCTGGGCCAGGACGTCTGGCGGCATGCCGGTCCCGGTATCGCGCACCGCCAGCGACACATATTCGCCGGGCGTCACCTCGGTCCGCGCGGCGGCGTATTCGTCGTCGAGCCGCACTTTCCGGGTCTCGAAAGTCAGCGTGCCGCCGTCCGGCATCGCGTCTCTTGCGTTGACCGCAAGATTGAGCACCGCGCTTTGCAATTGCCCCGGATCTACATTGGCCGTCCAGGGGCCCTCGCTGTGCTTTGCTTCGATGTCGATTGTCTCGCCCAATGTTCGCCGCAGCATGTCGAACATGTCCAAAAGATGTTCGTTCAAGTCGATCACCTTGTGCGACAGGTTCTGCTTGCGCGAAAAGACGAGAAGCTGGCGGTTCAACGCGGCACCGCTGAGCGCGGCCTTCGTCGCCGCCTCGGCCAGGGCCAGCAAATCTGCGTTGTCCTGGAGCCCCCCCACCAGGAAATCGAGATTGCCGATAACGACGCCGAGAAAATTGTTGAAATCATGCGCGATGCCGCCGGTTAATTGCCCGACCGCTTCCATCTTCTGCGCCTGGCGCAACTGGTTTTCGGTTTCGCGCTGTTCGGTCACGTCGATGTTGACGGTGCCGACCGCGGTACATTCGCCGTCGGGCCCGAAAATCGGGAACCTGTGGACCCAGGTCGTCCGCGTAATACCGTCGGGAAAGGTCGTCTGGCGCTCCCGAACGGTTGGAACCCCCGCTTGGATCGTCATTTTTTCGTGCGCGACGCTGCGGTCCGCGAATTCCTTCGAGAAAAAATCGTGCGCCGTTTTTCCAATGCAATCCCGATCGCCGGCGTTCACCCATTCCTGGAATCTCTTATTTACGATCAGGTAGCGGCCTTGCATGTCTTTGAGGACGATCGCGGCGGGCGAGTTTTCGATGATGCCGCGCAGACGCTCCTCGCTCTCTTTCAGCGCATCGGCCGCCCGTTTGCGTTCGGTGATGTCGAAATGCCACACCATGGTGCAGTCCTGGCCGTCGAATCTGACCGGGCGCGTGTTCATCGAAACCCACAATTCCGCCCCGTCGATTCGCCGACGCCGGACTTCGAAATCAACCAGATCGACGTGGTTTTTCATGTTTTCATTGACCGCATGAAACTGATCGGGGTCGATCCAGGTTGCCACGATATCGTCGTCGACCATCTGCCTGGCGGACGAGCCGCCAAACATTTCCACCAGCGCGTCGTTGGCGAACAGGCGTTTGGCCTCCACATGGCCATCGACCCAGTCATGAGAAACGATCGCGACGCCAATCGGACTGTATTCGAGAATCGCGCGAAGGCTCTTCTCGCTGTCGCGAATCGCCTTCTCTTGCCGCTTGCGGTCGGTAATGTCGCACAGAAATACGGCGAAAACGGTTTCCTCGCCCAATTGAAGTTTAGAGATCGAAGCCTCGGCCGGGAATGTCGATCCGTCCTTGCGCAGACCGGCGATCTCTCCTCTGGCCGCCATCGGGCGGCTGATTCGCGACGATCGCTCGAAGGTGGTGATTTGGTCGCCATGCGCCGCCCGGAACGCTTCGGGAATGAGCATGTCGAGCGGTCGGCCGATCAATTCGGCCGCGGCATATCCGAAGATCTGTTCCGCGCCCTTGTTGAAGGTGGCGACGCAATGGTCTTTATCGACCATGATAATTGCGTCCGAGGCAATATCCACGATGCCCGATAACCGCGCTTCTGAAGCCTGCTTTCCAGCTTGCGCTTGAAGTTGTTCGGTAACGTCCTGCCCAATGGAAAGTACGCCGGAGATTTCGCCGTTGTCGTGGAAAACAGGAAGGTAGCTATATCGAAGAATGGTGTTGGAACCTCCCGGTGGATTGATTTCCCGTTCCAGTACCGGTTGCCGGGTTTCCAGAACCTTCATCGCGATAGCATCGAGATTTTCGGTCGGCGTATCGCCATATAATTCCGTGAGCGTTTTGCCAATGTAGTTTTCCGGCTGGCCGCCCATGTGGTCCGACACCAGCTTATTCACGAACACATAGCGCCCTTGTGCATCCCGCAACGAGATGTAGATTGGCGCCGCATCGAGAATTGACTGCAACTGCGCCGTTTTTTCAGCAAGTTCACGTTCGGCCTGTGTTCGCTCGGTAACGTCGATGCCAAAAGTGCCGATGCTGACGATTGAACCGTCGGGAGACCTGATTGGAAATTTGGTCAGGGACCAGTCAAAAAATTGGCCGTCCGCCTTATTCCACCGCACCGATGTTTCGAGGGCCTGGTTGGTTTCCAGCACGAATTTTTCCGATTTTCTCAAACTCCCGGCGAACGTGGAATCGCCCGTGATCTCCAGCATGGTCTTGCCGATTACCTCGTTTGCGGGACGGCCGAACCATTTTTCGTGGGTTTTGTTGATCAGGACAAAGCGGCCCTTACGATCCTTCAAGGTCATGCTAATCGGCGCGTTGTCGAAGAAATCGCGAAATTTTTGTTCGCTGGCTTCGGCCATGGCCAGCAAGGTTCGGATGCCGCGCGCGGTGACGGTCAAGCCGAGCGCGATCAGGGCGATGGTGAAGAGCGTTAAATGCCGGTGAGAATCCGGCCACAATTCCGGATTAAGTTGCGCGTTCTCCGGCGTCGCGCCGTACAGCGGCAACAGATGTGGGGCCAGAAGGTTGAAAGCATGAATTAATCCGATGGCCACCAGTACGGCGAAGAACGCGGCGTACCCGATTTTTCCGCCTTTCCAATCGAAACGGTGGCGGAACTCGAAGACGAGTTTGGCCGCGAAGAGGATTGTCACGATAATCGCGAGATGAAATCCCGCATCCAGCCAGTCAGTATGCCCGGTCATTCCAATCGATCCCCCCGCCACGGCGCCACGCGGCCATTTCCCAATGGAACAGCGTGGACGGTATAAAGGTTTGGTTTACATATCGTGAATATCAACGCCTTCGCGCCGGCCCGAGCGGGTAATAGCGGATCCCGTTCCGGAGCTTCGCGTAAGGAAAATCGGCTGGGTTGGCGCCGTGCCCGCCGGGCGCCAGGGCGGCGAAGGTGGTCTGCGCAATAGGGTCGAAATGGGCCCGGTAATGGCAGGTGCTTTTGAGCACGATGATGTCCTGTTCGGTCAGGACAATACCGAGATGTTCGAACGCGGCGCGGTCGAGCGCCTGGACCCGCCGGCTGCTGACCGCGACCCGGACGCCGCCGATCGACAGCAAGGCCGAAGGGCCGACATTGCAAGCCTTGCCCTGCGACACCGGGCCGGTGGTCAAATAGCGGCCGTCATTGACCGCGTGGACCGTAAAACGGCCGTGGAACGGCTCGACGCCGGGCAGATCGGTGCGGCCGCCAAGCGCCAGGTCCAGCTCCGCGCCGACCCCGGCTTGATGGGCCGCCGCCGCCGCCAATTCGTCCTTGACCACGCCGAACACCGAATTTTGCGCATCGTTGCGCACCAGGGCGGCCAGCATGCCGACCGTATCGGCGCTGCCGCCGCAGCCGGGATTGTCCTGGGTATCGGCGATAACGATGGGTTTGCTGGCGCTGACGGCGAGCCGCATGGCTTCTTGCACCGCTTCGTCGGGCTGGAGCAGCGGTTCGGCGAATTCGGCTTCGCGCAAGGCGATGTACTGGGCGATGTCGTCGGCGGCGCTATCGGCGGCTTCCTGGGTGCGCGCATGGGCGGC
>PTKA01000189.1 GCA_002937525.1 Alphaproteobacteria bacterium MarineAlpha10_Bin3 | reverse complement strand
AGTCTGGGTCGGTTGGGTCGATCCGGCCAATCCGCCGGCCCGCGCCACGGTCGAAGCCAAGCTGGCGGTGCCGGCGCTGTCCATCGAAATCATGGTCATCGCGGCGATTTAGCCGCCGCCGCGATGGCCGCCGCTGGGCTCAAATCGGGTCCCAGCTGAACACGTCCTCGGACCGGTCGAGCGGGTAGAAATGGCTTTTCATCGCCGGAATCGCGTGTTCGGCGATGGCTTGCGCCGTCCAGCCTTCGGCCCGGTGGACCGAGCGCAGCGGCCTGGACTGGCCCATCAGGAAGATTTCGTTGTTGCGCACGCCGAAGATCTGCCCGTTCACGTCGGCCGCCGCGTCGCTGACCAGGAAGACCGCCATCGGGGCGATTTTTTCCGGCGTCATTTCCTTGATCTTGTCGACCCGGGCGCGGGCTTCCGGGGTGTCCTGGGGGATCGAGCCGATCATCCGGCTCCAGGCAAAGGGCGTGATGCAGTTCGAGCGCACGTTGAAGCGGGCCATGTCGAGGGCGATTGACTTCGACAGCCCGGCAATGCCGAGTTTTGCTGCCGAATAATTCGCCTGCCCGAGATTGCCGACCAGCCCCGAGGTCGAGGTCATATGCATGTAGACGCCGGAACCCTGGGCCCGGAAATGATCGGCCGCCGCCCGGCTGACATTGAAGCTGCCCTTCAGATGGACGCTGATGACGCTGTCCCAGTCTTGTTCGGTCATGCGGTGGAAGATGCGGTCGCGCAGAATGCCCGCATTGTTGATGACAATGTCGATGCGGCCGAATTCATCGACCGCCTGCTGCACGATGCGGTGGGCGGCGTCCCAGTCGGTGACATTGTCGGTGTTCATCACCGCTTCGCCGCCAGCACCCCTGATTTCGTTCACCACTTCATAGGCCGGGCCGCTGTCCTCGCCCTCGCCGCTGACCGATCCGCCAAGATCGTTGACCACCACCTTGGCGCCGTGCCGCGCCATCAGCATTGCGAAGCCGCGGCCGATCCCGCGCCCCGCCCCGGTGACCACGGCGACCTTGCCCGCCAGCATATTTTCTTCAGCCATTGCCTTGCCCTCGCAAAAATATTCAATTCGAATGGATCGTATCGCAGGACAACTATTCCCCACCGCCCCGGATCGCACAAGTGCGGATTCACGCGGCTCAGCGGCAGGGGTAGGTGGTGTAGAGCGAGAGCACGACAAGATAGGCGAAAATGTCGTCCGGCTTGGCCATGCCGGGGAATTCGCGCCGGACCGCCGCCACGATATTGCGGATCAGGGCCGAATCGAGTTCATGGTCCTTCGGCCAGCAGATCGGAAAGGTTTTGCCGATTTTGGTGTACACGCGCAGCGCGTCGCGCACGCCGGCAAGATATCCGTCCAGCAACCCGGCCGCGCGCATATCGTTGCGGGCCGCCCGGTCTTCGATTGCGTCGAGACCGCGCAGGCTGAACGGGTCCGCTATGGCCAGGCGGGGTGCTGCGGCGGCGCAAATCGCGACGGCGCATAACAGAAGCAGGCGGCGGGGCATGGCGTTCCCTTTCAACCGCGCCGGGCAGATTCAGCCTGTCGCGCGGTACTAATTTACGCCGCGCCAGTGTAGCCTGATTCGCTATCGGGTCCTTGGTATTAGGTGCGCGACCGGCAGGATGTGCACAGCCGGTTGCCCCAGCCTTCGGAGGTGAATTTCGACTGGCAATTCAGGCAAGCCCGCTTCTGGGGGCGGTCGTGTTCGGGCCGGTAGGAATAATCGATTTCGGGTTTTTTGGTGCTCTCGGACATGAATTATCTCGCGGTGAAAATTTTAGGTGACCTTATGGGGCGCGTGTATACACGAATTATTGAACCTGTATATGTTTTCTTTGTGCAGCGCAGCATTGCAAGGGCCGCATGGCGCGGCGTGCGGCGGCGCGGTACAGTTTAGTCCGAACCGAAAATCAACATGATGGGATCAGGCATGACGGGCGAAATAGGCTTCGTTGGCGTGGGCAATATGGGCGGCCCGATGGTCGCCAACCTGCTGGCCGCGGGCTATGCGGTGCGGGTCTGCGACCAGGATCAGGGTGCCGTGCAAGCCTGCGTGGCCAAGGGCGCCACGGCCGCATCGTCGCCCAAAGACCTGGCCGACCAGGTGGAAACCGTGCTGGTCTGCCTGCCGACGCCGGCGATCGTGCGCGACGTGGCGCTTGGTCCCGACGGGCTGGTGCATGGCGGGGCGATCAAGACCTATATCGATCTTTCGACCACCGGGCCACGGACCTCGGTCCCGATCGCGCAAGGGCTGAAGGAGGCCGGAATCGTGGCGCTCGACGCGCCGGTCAGCGGCGGCGTTTCCGGCGCCGTCGCCGGCAGCCTGGCGGTAATGGTATCGGGCCCGCATAACGATCATGGCCACCATCGCCCGATGCTGGAAAAGATCGGCAAGAACGTCTTCTATGTCGGCGCCAGGATCGGCATGGGCCAGACCATGAAACTGCTCAACAATCTGCTGTCGGGCACGGCGCTGGCGGTCACCTCGGAAGCCGTAGCACTTGGCCTCAAGGCCGGACTGGACCCCAAACTGATGATCGAAATCTTCAACGCCAGCAGCGGCCGCAACACCGCGACCGAGACCAAGTTTCCCAACTCGATCCTGACCCGCAGCTTCGACGGCGGTTTCGGGGCGGCGCTGATGTTCAAGGATGTCCGGCTCTGCCTGGAGGAAGCCGAGGCGATGGGCGTGACCATGTTCGTCGGCACCGGCACAAGGCAGGCCTGGTCCTATGCCGTTACCAAGGGCGCGCCCGGCGACGATTCAACCGTCATCATGCGCCACTATGAAAAGCTGGCCGCCGTTGAGTGGCCGGAATAGCGGTTAAGAGGTAAACGCCTGTATCCCGGTCATCGCGCGGCCCAGGATCAGGGTGTGGATGTCATGCGTGCCTTCCAGCGTGTTGATGACTTCCATGTTCACCATGTGGCGGATGACGTGATATTCGTCGGAAAATCCGTTGGCGCCGTGCATGTCGCGCGCCAGGCGGGATACCTCCAGCGCCTTGCCGGTGCAGTTGCGCTTGACCAACGAGATCATTTCCGGCGTCACTTCATCCGCGTCGCGCAGCCGGCTGATACGCAGGCAGGCTTGCAGGCCGAGCGCGATTTCGGTCTGCATCTCGACCAGCTTCTTCTGGATCAGTTGGGTGGCGCCCAGCGGGCGGCCGAACTGTTTTCGTTCGACGACGTAATCGCGCGCCGCCTGCCAGCAGAATTCCGCCGCCCCCATCGCCCCCCAGCAGATGCCGAAGCGGGCGTTGGTCAGCGCCGATAGCGGTGCGCCGAGACCCTTGGCGCCGGGCAGCATGTTGGCATCCGGCACCATGATTTCGTCCATCATGATGTAGCCGGTCGATGAGGCGCGGACCGCCATCTTGCCCTCGATCTTGGGCGTATCCAGGCCCTTCATGCCGCGTTCCAGCAGGAAGCCGCGCACCTCGCCGTCATCGTCCTTGGCCCAGACCAGCAGGACATCGGCGATCGGCGAATTGGTGATCCATTGCTTGGTGCCGCTGAGCTTGTAGCCGCCATCGACCTTTTTCGCCCGCGCCTGCATCGCGCCGGCATCGGAGCCGTGATTGGGTTCGGTCAGACCCATGCAGCCGATCGACACACCGTCGCGCAGGCCGGGCAGGAAGCGTTGCTTTTGTTCGTCCGACCCGAACCGGTGGATCGGCGCCATGACCAGCCCGGTCTGCACCCCGACGGCGGAGCGGAACGCGGTATCGACATATTCCAGCTCGCGGCAGATCAGCCCATAGGACACGAAACCGATCCCGGCGCAGCCATAATCGGGCAAGGTGGCACCAAGGAACCCCATGGAACCGAATTCCTTCATCAGTTCGGGGTCGAATTTTTCGTGCCGGTTCCAGTCGACGATGACCGGGGCCAGCTCCTTGGCGGCAAAATCCCGGGTTGAGTCCCGGATCAGCCGTTCGTCTTCGTCAAGCTGGTCGCCAAGGCGGAGCGGGTCCCGCCAGTCGAACGCCGCTTGCGCCATGGTGCTTCCTAGACCCGCTCGATGACGATGGCGGTGCCCTGGCCGATGCCGACGCACAAGGTGGCCAGCGCGTAGCGCCCGCCGGTGCGTTCCAGCTGGCGGGCCGCGGTCAGCGCGATGCGCGGTCCCGATGCGCCGAGCGGATGACCGAGCGCAATGGCACCGCCATGCATGTTGATGCGGCTGTCGTCTTGCGCCAGACCCAGGCCCTGGAGGCAGCCGAGCACCTGAACCGCGAAGGCTTCGTTGATTTCGATCACGTCCATATCGGCCAATGTCAGTCCGGCGCGCTCCAGCGCCTTCTGCGAGGCGGGAACCGGGCCGATCCCCATGATGCGCGGCGACACCCCGGCCGACGCGCTGGCGAGGATGCGCGCTATCGGCTTCGCGCCGGCCCGTTCGCCGGCGGGGTTGAGAGCATGACCCGCGCGCCGACCGTGGTCGGCAAGTCGGAAACCGCGTTCAGCACCAAGATCGACGCCTATGATTCGGCGATTG
>PTKA01000188.1 GCA_002937525.1 Alphaproteobacteria bacterium MarineAlpha10_Bin3 | reverse complement strand
ATTTATGGTCGCCAAGTTTCGGCCATGGATAATTTTCGCGCCACAACGCCGGCGCATTGACGACTTGCGCCGGCGTGATATCCGCCAGAACCGCATCCGGAATGCCGATATCGGCGACCACGGTGGCGCCGCACAGCGCCCGCCCCGGCAACAGCAGATGTCCCGGCTTGCGGCGGCAGAACGTCACGGTAACGCGGGCTTGCGGCGCATGGCCCATAACCGCGCCACTATCGCCATGAACCCCGCTTGGCACATCCACGGCGATGACTGGCCGGGTTCCGATCGCGGTTAGCGTTTCCAGCACAATCCCATCGATATCGCGCGCCAGCCCGGCACCGAACAGCGCATCGACGACCAGATCCGCGCCGTCCAGCGCGGCCGGCGTCAATACCTCGATGGGCCCATCCCAACGTACCGCATTGACCCCGGCGTCGCCCGGCAGCGACGCGGCATTGCCAAGCAATGCCACCCGCACCGGCCATCCCGCGTCCTGCAACAGCCGGGCAACGACAAAACCGTCCCCACCATTATTGCCGGGCCCACACAGAATTGCGACGGACCGCGAGGTCCAGCGGTTTTGAATTTCCGTGGCGACCGCGGCGCCGGCGGCTTCCATCAGATCCAGACTGGCGATTCCGGCCGTAGCAGCGCCTTGATCGGCGCGATACATCTGCGCAACCGACAAAAGCACCGTCGAATGGGGCGGCGACCAATCCAGCGCCGTGTCCTCTTCCGGTAGCCCCCCATTCATGGCGTTTCAGCGCGTGGCTGGGTGAGACGCATGGTTCGGGACTGGAATTCACGCCGGTACAACACCAGCAAAACCAGAATTGCCGCCGCGACCATGAGCAGCGGATGCACGAACCAGCCAAGCACGGCCAGGCCGAAATAATAGGCCCGGATCCCCCGGTTGGCATGTTTGGCGGCCAGCGTCGCCAATGCGGCGATATCGTCGCCGGCCCGCTCGCAAGCAGCCGCCGAAGCCGGTGGTGCGGCGCCAATCAGGATCGCACAGTAATTATACTGCCGGTTGGACCAGACGAATTTGAAAAACGCGTAAATGAATATGAATATCATGAACAGCAGTTTCGCCTCCCACATGGCGCGTGATACTTCCAGCAGAAAGGGCAGGTCCATGGCCAGGGCGATAGCGCGCTCGGTCGATCCGAGAACGGCCAGCAACCCGGCGACAAGCAGGATCGCCGTCGATGCGAAGAACCGGCCCGACCGCATCAGCGCACTGACGATTTGAATATCGACCATGCGGTTTTCGCGCTGCAGCATGCGCTGCATCCACACCCGGCGCTGCGATGCCATGCCGCCGATAAGATTGCCGCCCGCCGCGCCGCGCCGCTCGGAATAGAACCCATATCCCGCCCAAATGGCCAGGATGCACCCCACGGCAAAAATATCGTAATAGGATGTGCCGAACAAAGCCCTGCCCCTTTAAAACGCGCCTAGAATCAACACAGTATAACAGTTAACCTGGCGAACGCCCAAACCGGGTTATGAAGCCAACCGCAGGGGGCAGGGAACCAACGCTTTGGCGACGCTTGTGAATTTGGCGACGCAACGATAGTGGCGGTCTAATCTTTCGGCCGGACCCAGGCCAGGGCTTCCTTGATGAAGCCCGGCAAAACCGCCTCGTATTGGGTATCGATCTTGATTTCCGCACTCATGCCGGCCCGCAATTCCGGGCCTCCCTTGGCGTCTTCGAAGGCCAGTCTGACCGGTAGGCGCTGAACGACCTTGACCCAATTTCCGGTCGCGTTTTGCGGCGGCAGAATAGCGAATTCCGCACCGGTCGCCGGGCTGATACTGTCCACGGTCGCGCGCCAAATCACATCGGGATAGGCGTCTATTTCAACCGTCACGGCCTGGCCAAGGCGGACATGGGTGAGCTGCGTTTCTTTCAGATTGACCTCGACCCAAATCGCCCGGTCGGAAATGATGGCGAAAAGCGGCACCGCCACCTTCACGAACTCCCCCGGTTCCATGGTGACCTTGCTGACCCGGCCCGACGTCGGCGCCCGGATTACCGTGCGTTCGAAATCGAGCGACGCCCGGTCGAAAGCCGCCCGCGCCCGACGGTATTTTGGATAATCTTCGACCTTGAGATCTGGATTGCCGCTCAGTCCAGTCAGAATCTGAGCGATTTCCTGGCGCAGAATGGTGATTTTCTGCCGCGCTGAATCGCGGTTTCTGCGCGCCTGATCGAAGCGTTCCTGCGATACGTTGCCGCGCGAGAGCAGCAATTGACGGCGCTTGAAAGAACGCTCGAAATAAGCCAGATCATCCGCCGCCAAGCTCAACTCAGCCTGCTTCACCCGGTAGGTTGCCCGCAAGGCCTCGACCTCGTTCCCGATCCATTGCATTAACGCTCGCGTCTCATCGAGGGCGATCCGGTACGGCTGGTCGTCGATGCGAAAGAGAACCTGTCCCTCGCGCACGAATTCGTGCTCGCGAATTTCGACCGCCGTCAGCTTGCCGGCGACTTCGGTGCTGATCGCCACTTTATCCGCCTTGACGAAGGCGTTTTCACTGGTCACGAATCGCTGTCCGGTCACGAAGAAATACGCGCCGGTCAGGATGGCGACGCCCGGGATCACAGTCATTATCGTCACGCGAACCAGGAAACGCAGGAACCGGCGTGAACGGCGCCTTGGGGGTGCGGCAATGGGTTGAGCATCAGTCAACGTCGCCACTCCGACGCACTGCTTGGCGCGCACCCGCCGCGTCGTTTGCGGCCTGCAATGCCGACATATTGTCCAGGATAACGGTCAACAGGCCGCGGAGGCGGTCACGGTCGTCAACACTCAACCTGGCCAGCGCTTCTTCCTGCACTTCGTTGGCCACGACGATCATCTTGTCGAGCAACGGTCGCGCCTTTTTAGTCAAATACAGGCGATGCACGCGCCGGTCGCTGACGTCGGGCCGTCTTTCGATCCAACCCGAGGCCTGCAACCGGTCGAGCATGCGGCCTATTGTCATGCGGTCGACTTCGATCGTCTCGGCCAGCCCGCTTTGATTGATGCCTTCGCTACGGGCCAGGAAAACCAATACGCGCCATTGCGAGCGGTTCAGCCCCCATTTTCGCGCCTGGCTGTCGAACCGGGCGCGCATCAGGCGCGAGATATCGTTCAACAAAAAGCCGAACAGATGTTCCATCGGTTGGGCGGACATACCGGATCCTATCGGGTGCCGTGATTATTATATCACATGTATATTGTAACGGTTGTTACAATACTGGCAAGGACGTTTTTCCCGCAGCGCCCTCGCGCCTGATCCATAGGATCGCGGTGCGACCCGTGACAAATTAACCGTTCAGGCGGCTAGGAGGAGACGCCGAGTTCCTTTTTCAGCGCTTTCAGGAGGCGCTTGCGCCAGTCATTTTCAAGATAAGGAGCAACCGGAATGGACAGTGAATCAACGACTGAAAGAGGCGGCCCGGGCATCGTGTCGATACTAATCGTATAGCCTAAATCACTTGATTCCGTCGGCCAGATAAACAGTGCGACGCTTTGCCGCCAAAACATATAATCCCAAACATGTTCCTGGGTGCCCGAGATACCGGTGACCTCGCCAATTTCCGCATCGGATTCGACAATTCTGAAATTGCGCGCCATCACCGTATTGGCAGCCTGCCAGACCCGCTCGTAGGAAATATTCTTGAGCGCAAGGAAATCGCCACGCTCTGCAGGCTTCAAATTTTCAATCGTCGTGCAAGCGGAACCTATCATCGCAACCGCAATGAGAGCCATCAATGCGCGCATCGTCCCACTCCCTTCTTAAGTTGATCGAAGCAAGAAGCGGTATATCCGGCAATCGCCCATAGCAATTTCCTTCAATCCCTGAAATGCTCCCGCCGATAAACCGGCAACACCATACCAGAACCCGGCCGCGGCGCAACCAACCGCGCCGGGCGCTATTGTGCTCCTTGCTGGAACCGTTCCTGCGCCGTGTATGGCGTCGCCGCCTGCGCCGCCAACTTCCTGAGGCCAATCGGCTCCGGTAAAGCGATACGGAACGCGCCGCCGCCCTACGGATTTGGCCTATGCAACTTGACAAGCACGCGGAATTCCCGGTATTTGTGACGCTATTCAAACTGCAATTCGGTAAGCAGTACCCTTGGTAATTCGGTGCGAGCGGTGGCGGGGTCCAAGCCGCGAATTGATCGGTATTCATCATGGATGTCAATAATTTAGGGAAATTGCAACCGGCCTCAACTAATCCGGGCCGGCCGCAGAACGTGGCGAAGGCGACACCGCGCGCCGCCTCCGGTTCATCTGTCCAGACACTTGTTTCAACCCAAGCGACCGCGCCCGCATCCTTCGGCGATGACGGCGGCCAGCCCGATGCACCCACCCCGCGCGGATCGCTTCTCGACGTATTGGTCTGACCCACCCTCCCCCTTCCAAACATTGGGGAACGTGGCGCGCGTTGCCAGCCACCCGGACATCGGCTAGGTGTTTAGTCCCGGCATTTGATGGGTTGGATCGAGTCTGAACCGTTCTGGCTCCGATGTCCAGATACAGCAGATGTATTCGTAAGGTGTGAGGCCCTTTA
>PTKA01000187.1 GCA_002937525.1 Alphaproteobacteria bacterium MarineAlpha10_Bin3 | reverse complement strand
CATATCGACCCCGGTCAGGGCGATGGCGGCGCGCGAAATCCCGCCCTGCCCATCCAGCGTCACCAGCGCCGCCGCCCCGACCAGGGCGAAATAGCCATGGCGGCGGGCCATTTCCAGAAAAGCGTAGCCATGGCCGGCGGGCCAAAGCGGCAACGAGATGGCGACCAATAGCTCGTCCGGCTGCAAATCCGGGGTCATGAAGCCCTGGCTCCATTCACCGATCGGCACGGTGCGTTCGCCTTTTGCGCTGGCGAGGTGCAGCGTTGCATCATGGGCGCTGAACACGGCCGGAAGTTCGGCCGCCGGGTCAAGATGCGCCAGGCTGCCGCCGATGGTGCCGCGGTTGCGGGTTTGCAGATGGCCGATCAGCGCCAAAGCTTCGATCATCAGCGGCGCGCGAGCGCGTATCAGCGACGAATCCTGCGCATCGCGTTGCCGCACCATGGCGCCGATCCGCAACGTGCCGCCGTCCTCGGTGATTTCGCTCAGCGATGCGATCCGGTTGATATCAATCAGATGTTCCGGTGTAACGTAGCGGTAATTCATCATCGCCATGAGCGACTGGCCGCCGGCAAGGATCTTCGCATCGTCGAGTTCGGCCAGCAGACCAAGCGCTTGCGCGACGCTGCCGGGACGGTGATAGGCGAAGGCGGCCGGTTTCATTGCGCTTTGCCGAACCATCGCGCGATGGTCCGGCGCACCACGTCGATGAACAGCGCGAAGGCGGATAACGCTTCGGCTTTTGGCGCCGCCGGCGTTTGGTTGGGCGCGGCGACGATGTTTTCTTCCAGGCACCGGGTGAACTGGTCGATTAACGATTCGGCCACGGTCTGGATGACCCCAGCGCCCCGGCCGTATTGCGCAATCGAACCGGCAAGCTGAAGTTCGGTTTCGACATGCACCCGCGTGCCGCCGGCTTCCGGCGTCAGCCAGAACCGGACATCGGCATTGGCCGTTCCCCGGTTGCGGCCCTCGCGGCCCGACGCGGATAGCCGGGCCGACCAGGCGTTGTCATCGCGTTCGGTGAACCGCATTTTACCCTCGAAGGTCAGGCTGACCGGCCCCAGCCGGACCTTGATCGACCCCTTATAGGCCGCGTCGCCGGCAACTTCGTGCCCGGTGGCTTCGTGCAAGGTCGCGCCGGGGACGCAGGGTGCAATGCGTTCGATGTCGGTCAGGATCGGCCAACTGACCGCCGGCGGCGCGGATACAACGAAGCTGTTTTCGATTTTCATTCAGATTTTGGCGTATTCGAAGGTTGTCGGCGCGAACAGCTCATCCATCGCAAGCGGCCGCGCGGTCAGGCCCTGGCTATGGGAATAGCGGATCAAGGCCTCGATTTCAGACGTATTTTCGGCCACCCCATAGGGCCAGATATCGTCGCCCAGCAAGGCCCGCGTTGCTTCCAGTTCGGCCCCCACCCAGGGCAAGGACAGCGCCAATGCGCCGATTTTCTCCAGATCTGCGATGGCCAGGTCCTTGGCTTCGCGAAACGCCTTGTACAGGGTCGCGCATAGCCACGGATAGCGTTCGGCCAGGCTTTCGCGCACCGCGACCAGATGCATGATCGGATGCAGTCCGGTCTTGGCGTAATAGGCTTGTTCGGCGGCGCGGTAATCGGGAAACAGCCGGCCGATATAGGGTGCGCCCGCCGCGAAACAGGACGGTGCACGCGGCGACATCACGGCGTCGAGTTCGCCATCGGCGAGCATGCCGGATAGGGTCTTATCGTTCGGGATCGGCGTGATATCGACCCCGTCCGGCGGCGCCAGCGGTGTTCGCTCGACCCGGCCGGGCTGTTCCATGCCACCGCTGCGCCAGTGCAAATCGCCGGGCGCAACATTGTATTCGTCGTCCAGCATACCGCGTTGCCAGACCGCCGCCGTCATCTGATATCCCGGCACGCCGATGGTGCGGCCGCGCAGGTCGGCTGGCGTATCGATGCCCCGGTCGGTGCGGATGTAGATGCCGGAATGGCGGAACGCGCGCGATAGAAACACCGGAATCGCGGTATAGCCGCCGACGCCACGCTGTTTTTGCATCATGTAGCTGCTGAAGGACAGCTCGCAGACATCGAATTCTTGGTGGCGGATGGCGCGGAAGAACAGCTCCTCGGGATCGAGCGTCAAATAGGTCACATCGCAGCCATCGACCGTAACCCGCCCGTCGCGGATCGGCCGGGTCCGGTCGTAGTCTCCGGCCGCGATGGTGATCTGAATATCGCCCATGTCTAACTTTCCCCTTTCTCGGACCGGCGTCCTTCGAACCAGCGCACGGCTTCGATTATATTCTTATACCCCGTACAGCGGCACATGTTCGACGCGATCAGATCGACCAGCGCCGCCTCGCTCGGGTCGGGTTCGCGCGCCAGCGCGCCGATAATCAGCATCAAGAAGCCCGGCGTGCAAAACCCGCATTGCAAGGCGTGATGGTCGATGAAAGCCTGTTGCAGCGGGTGCAGATTATCGCGCTCGGCCAGCCCCTCCACGGTGCGGATATCGCGGCCCTCGGCCTGGACCGCGAACATCAAGCAGGACCGGACCGGATCGCCATCGACCAGGATCGTGCAGGCGCCGCACACGCCATGTTCGCACCCGGTATGGGTTCCGGTCAGGCCGCAATCCTCGCGTATGGCGTCGGCCAGCGTCTTGCGCGCGGCAAGGCGGATATCGTGGCGCTGGCCATTGATGTGCAAAGTCAGGTCGCGCCGGTCATCCATCGGCGGGCTCTCCTTGGGCCGCCCGCGCAAAGGCGCGAAGGACGGCAATGCGCGCCAGATCCCGGCGATAGGCAGCACTGGTGTGATGATCGACCAGGGGCGCAATCGCCGCCGCCGTGGCCTCCGCCGTGCGTTCAAGCACGTCCGATTCCAGCGGTTGACCGGCGACGATTTCTTCGGCTTGCGCGATCCGGCGCGGATATTCCTCGACCCCGCCAAGCCCGATGCGCGGGTCTGTGACGACGCCGCCTTCAATTCGGTAGCTGACCAGGCTCATGGCCAGGGCGAAGTCGCCGGCGCGGCGGCTGAATTCGTAGAACCCCACCTTTGTGCCGGGCAAGGGGTGGGGGATTTGCACGCCGGTCAGTATTTCATCCGGCGACAGGGCCGTCGCCATCACCCCGTCGAAGAAATCCGCCGCCGCGATCACACGGGTTTCGCCGCGCCGCCGTGCCGTCATCCGCGCGTTCAGCGTCGCCGCCACCAGGCACCATTCCGACGCCGGGTCGGCGTTCGCCAGGCTGCCGCAGAACGTACCGCGCAGGCGGATCGGCAAATGCGCGATATGCGACGAGACGTAGCGCAGCAACCGCCCCAGCACGCCTTCGACGACCGGCGCATGGAAGCGTTGATGCCGGACCAGCGCGCCGATCGTCAGCCCGGCGCTATCCTCGATGAGATCGCCCAGCCCGTCGATCCGGCCGATATCGACAAGATGCGCCGGCTGGGCCAGGCGCAGCGCCATCATCGGCACCAGGCTTTGCCCGCCGGCCAGCACCCGGCCATCGTCTTGCGCGGTATCGCCCAGAATCGCCAGCGCGTCTTCAAGCAAAGCCGGCGCGTGATAGGTGAAGGGGGCCGGTTTCACGATATTTCCGCCCGATTCGCGCGCTCGATCAAATCGACGATGGCGGGCGGCGACAGCGGCGCCTGGGCGATCCGTACGCCGAACGGCGACAAGGCGTCTTCGATGGCGGCGATGACCGCGGCCGGGGTCGGGATCACCCCGGATTCGCCGACCCCCTTGATGCCCAGATCATTGAACGCGGCCGGGCTTTGGCGGTGGATGATTTCGATTGGCGGCATCTCCGTTGCGCCGGTCAGCAGATAATCGCCAAGGTTGGTCGTCAAGGGTTGGGCTTGTTCGTCGAACGCCATGCGTTCGAACAAAGCGTTGCCGATGCCATGGGCGATGCCGCCGACGATCTGCCCTTCGACGATCTGGGGATGGATCAGCTTGCCGCAGTCATGGGCGATGGTGAAGCGGGTGATCTCGACCGCCCCGGTTTCGATATCGACCGCGACTTCGGCCACCGCCGTGCCATTCGAATAGACCATATCGTCGATAATCACCGATTCTTCGGCCTCCAGGCCGGGTGCGGCCCCGCCGGGCAGCGGATAGCCGGGCAACCCTTCGAGCGTCCGGGCGATTGCGCCCAGCCCGATGCGTTTCTGCGCCACCCCCTTGATGCGCACGTCTGGTCCGACCAACTCAAGGTCTTCGATTGCCGCTTCGAGCAGATGCCCGGCCACGAACAAGGCCTTTTCGCGCACCGCGCGGGCGGCGGCGTGGGCGGAAGAACCGGCGATCACCGCCTGCCGGCTGTTGAACCCACCCATGCCGCGTTCGATGGCGGCGCTGTCGCCGGTCGTAACCGTCACATTGGCGATATCGCCGCCAAGCTGTTCGGCCACGATCTGGGCCAGCATGGTATTGGTGCTTTGACCCATCGCGGTTGCGCCCGACGCAACATGGATGCGGCCATTGCCGCCGATCCGCACCCGCACCGGTTCGAACGGTCCGCGCCCGGTCGCTTCGACGTAATTCGCCAGCCCGATGCCGATATGGCGG
>PTKA01000186.1 GCA_002937525.1 Alphaproteobacteria bacterium MarineAlpha10_Bin3 | reverse complement strand
GTAAAAATTTGTAAATTTTGACGGTTCAGGATTTCTCATGGCGGCACGAAAATTATTGTTGGGATATAAGGTGCGGCGGCTTCGTCGAGAACGCAGGGTTTCGCAAATAGAACTGGCTAAACGCCTGGATATTTCACCCAGCTATCTGAATCTGATCGAGCATAACCGGCGGCCGCTTACGCCGCCCATGCTGTTGAAAGTCGCACGGGTTTTCGAGGTCGCGCCGGAAGCCCTGTCGGGCGACGAGGAAGAACATCTTCTGACCAGGCTGGACGAAGTTCTGGGCGATCCCTTGTATCAGGACATGGGAATGTCGGGAATCTCGACCGGCGATTCGCGCGAACTGGTGGCCAATCAGCCGGACATGGTACAGGCGTTTCTTACCCTGTACGCCGCCTATCGCGAAGCGCGCGAGAGCGCCCAGGCGCTGAGCGAACGCCTTTACGATGACGCTTATCTGTCAAATTCGGTTCACGAAATCCTCACCTTGATGACCTCGATCCGCTCATTCTCGGAAATTCTCCACGACAATCAGTTGCTATCGCCCGAACAACGCGACCGGTTCTTCCAGATTATGACCGAGGAAACCGAACAGCTGACCCAGGTCATCAACCGGCTGCTCGATTTTTCCAGGGAATCCGGCACCCCTCATCCGATGGCCGGCAAGACTGCCTCGGAGGAAATCACCAGCTTCATCGAAGGGCAGGGGAACTATTTCGCCGAGATCGAGGACGCCGCCGACGACTTGCGCCGCAAGGCGGTAACGCGGGACGCCGGCATTCATGATGGATTGATCCGCGGCCTTTTGCGGGACCATGGCGTGGCGGTCAAATTGGTGCCCTGGAAGGATCTGGGAACGGACGTGTCGCGCCACGACCAGGAGGGCGCAATGTTGCTGCTTTCGGCGGAACTGTCGCCGGCCCGCCAGACCTTCCACGTCGCCCAACTGACGGCGCACCTGGCCTGCCGGGATGTTTTAGAGGTCAGCCTTGCGGACACCAGGCCGACATCGGCGCAATCCCATGCGCTGGGGGTGGAGACGTTGGCGAAATACCTGGCGGGCGCGGTATTGATGCCCTACCGGCCGTTCCTGGAGGCGGCGCTGGAATTGCGCTACGACATCGAAGCTTTGCAGCACCGTTTCACCACCAGTTTCGAACAGACCTGCCATCGCCTGACCACCCTGCAACGTCCGATGGCGCAGGGCATCCCGTTCCATTTCATGCGGGTCGATATCGCCGGCAACGTTTCCAAACGATATAGCGGTTCCGGCATGCATATTCCCCGTTTCGGCGGCATTTGCCCGCGCTGGAATATCCATACGGCGTTCATTTCTCCGGGCGCCATCCAGCGCCAAATCGCCCAGATGCCCGATGGATCGACCTATTTTTGCCTGGCCCGCACCATCAGCCGGCAAGGCGTCGGGTATCGGATGCCGATGAGCCATCTTGCCGTCGGCGTCGGATGCGAGATTTCCCACGCCCACGGGCTGGTTTATGCCGACGCCATGAATCTGGAAAGCCAGGAGGCCATTACCCCGGTTGGCGCCGGCTGCCGGTTCTGTAACCGGGGCGACTGCCGGCAACGGGCTTTTCCCTTCACCACCGGGCGCGGCTAAAAGCGCTGCGGACGGCGCCTACGGCCGGCGTTTTTTGATCCCGGCATTCAACTCTCCGCCCGTCATCGAACTTAGCATGGCGGCCATTTTGGGTTTGTGAAGGGGAATGGTGAACAGGAAACAAGCGCCTTTTCCCGGCTCGCTTTCGACCCAGATCCGGCCGCCCAGATATTCGACGATGTGCCGGCTTATGGCGAGCCCCAGGCCGGACCCTCTGGAATTGCCGGTATCCCCCTCGGCCACCATGTGGAACCGCTCAAAGACCTTCCGCTTGTTTTGCGCATCGATGCCGGGCCCGTTGTCGGAAACTTTTACGGTGACGCCATCGCCGCCGACCTCCAGCGCCACCTCGCCCCATCCGCCGGCCGGCGCGCAGAATTTTTCGACATTGGAAAGCAGATTGATCAGGACCTGCATCAACTGATCCCGGTCGCCATAAACCTTGGGCGCGGATTCAGGCAAATTGACGTCCAGGGTAATATTTTTTCCTCGAACAGGCCGCGCATGGTGGCCACGGCCTCTTCCACCAACGCCTTCAGATCGACCTCGCCCATGCGCCATTCCATGCGGCCCGACTCGATGCGGCTCAGATCGAGTATCTGGTTGATAAGCCGGGTCAGACGTTCGCTTTCGCGGATGATGATGCCAAGGAACTTGCGCCGCTCGCCGCTGTCCAGATTGGTGTCGTCGCGAAGGATTTCGGAAAACGACCGGATTGACGTCAGCGGCGTGCGCAATTCATGCGAAACCGTGGACAGGAACTCGTCCTTCAATTCATCCAGCTCCAGAAGCCGCGCATTGGCGGCGCCCAGTTCGGCGGTGGCTTTTTTCAGCGCCCTGGATTCCTGTTCGAGCTGGCGGCTGTATTCCAGAACCTGCGAGGTCTCGTCCAGAACCTCCATGATCTCGGCCACGCCAAGCCCCTCGCTCTGGATCACCGAAGCCAGCATCACCCGTGCCGACGCGCCGCCGATGACGCCACCCAGCAGACGCTCGACGAACTGCACCAGGTCGGCGTCGGCATTGCGCTCCGCTTTCAGGAGGCTGGCCAGCGTGACGTTCCGCATACCGGCAAAATTGTCGAAGGCTTCGCCGACCCGCTCCTTACCGAGAAATCGTTCGGCCAGATCGTAGAGGTCCCCGGTGGCCACATTGCCGCGCCAAAGCTGGGCGCTCGACGGTCTTTGCGTCTGCCGGAAAACTTCCACGAACAAGGTCGCCTGGATGCGCTCGATCGGGCTTTGCCGGTCCAGAAGGGAAACCCAGATATAGGCCCCGCTATTGGCCAGCAGGCTCCAGAACAGGGCGTGCGATATCCGGTCCAGCCCCTCCAGGCCGAAAAGGGCGTACGGCTTCAACAGTCCGATGCCGAAGGCGCCATCGGCGATGAATGATTCCGGCAGCCAGCCGGACTGCGCGAACGACGGCAGAAGCAGCGTATAGGCCCAAATCGCAAATCCGGCGACCAGACCCGCCGTCGCGCCCAGCCGGGAGCCGCCCTTCCAGAATATTCCGCCCAGGATAACCGGGGCGAATTGCGCCGCCGCCGTAAATGAAACCAGGCCGATCGTCACCAGCGCATAGGATTCCCCGATGAGCCGGAAATAAAGGTAGCCCATCATCAATATCACGATGATCGCGCTGCGGCGGATCGTGAGCATGAGGCCGGAAATATCCCGGCGCTCGGACAAATGGAGCCAGGCGAAGCGAAGCAGCAGCGGCATGACGATTTCGTTGCTGATCATGGTGCTGAGCGCAATCGTGGCGACGATGACCATGCCCGTGGCCGCCGACAGGCCGCCGATAAACACCAGCAGCGCCAGTCCCGCCTGGTTTTCCGCCAGCGGCAACGCCAGAACGAAGGTATCGGCATCGACGCCGCCATCGGGAAAATGCAACAGCCCGCCAAAAGCGATGGGCAGAACGAACAGGTTGATCGCCAGCAGATAAAGCGGGAACAGCCACATGGTCTTGTCCAGATGGCTTTCATCGACATTCTCGACCACGGTCATCTGGAATTGCCGCGGCAGGCAGATGACCGCGATCATCGACAGCAACGTCAGCGTCACCCATCCGGGGCCGGCGTTTTCCATGGTCATCAACTGGCGCAATTCGGGCTTGGCCGCCGCCTGCGCGAAGATATCGCCGAAGCCGTCGAAAATACCGAAGGTGACGAAAATCCCCACCGCCAGAAAAGCGACCAGCTTGACCACCGATTCGAAAGCGATGGCGGCCACCATGCCTTCATGATGTTCGGTGGCGTCGATATCGCGGGTGCCGAACAGGATCGAGAACAGCGCCAGAACCAGCGCGACATAGAACGCCGTGTCGGGCACCAGGGGCGCGCCTACCCGGGCCACGGTTCCGGCCGCCAGCGGAGAATTGAGCAGCACGTCGAAGCTGACCGACACCGCCTTGAGCTGGAGCGAAATGTAAGGCGTGATCCCGATCACCGCGATCACCGTCACCAGGCCGCCCAGCAGGCGGCTTTTGCCATAGCGCGAAGCAATGAAGTCGGCAATCGAGGTGGTGTGATGGACCTTGCTGATGCGCAGGATCTTGCGCAGGACGAACCAGCCCAGAATGAACATCAAAGTCGGTCCGATATAGATCGGCAGGAACCCGACGCCGCTGGAAGCAGCCCGCCCGAGCTGCCATAGAAGGTCCACGACGTGCAGTAAACGGCAATCGAAAGCGCGTAGATATAAGGGTTGGCGATCAGGCTGGTTTTGTTTTCGGCCCGGCTGTCGCCATAATAGGCAATGGCGAAAAGCAGGCAAAGATAGCCCAGCGCCACGCCAAAAATTAGCCAATCCGTAATCACGTTGCTGCCTGTTTCCCCGCGCGTCCCTTAATTTGTCCGCCGCCGCGACCGGGCGATAATCCCTGCTGACGCACCTTGAGCATCAGGTTCCAACGCCAGGCCCTAAGCCCGATCACAATCGCTGTAAGTAGCGGT
>PTKA01000185.1 GCA_002937525.1 Alphaproteobacteria bacterium MarineAlpha10_Bin3 | reverse complement strand
CGCGCGCGGCACGCCGCAAGCGGCATATTCGGCCGGAAATTCGCCGCCGACGCCGACGCCGAAAATGAACCGCCCGCCCGATAGATGATCGAGCGACGCCGCCTGCTTGGCGACCGGCGTGGGGTGCCGCATCGGCAGCAGATAGACCCCGGTGCCGACTGTCAGCCGGTTGCTATACGCCGCCACCTGGGCGAGTTGCAGGAACGGGTCGAGGATCGGCGTGGTAAAGGCGATATGGTCGCCGACCCAGATCGAGTCGAATTCCAATTCGTCGAGCAGTTCGGTAATAGCGCGCGTCGTTTGCGCCGTTGGCAGCCGCGTCATCAGGCCGTAACGGTAGCTTTCGTCGAGGGGAACGCTCATCACGCGGGGTCCTTTGGTCGGCGCTGGCGCAAACATGCGCCAGGCCACGCGCCGGGGCAATCGGAAATTCCGGCGTCGCAACGCCACGACAGCAGTGATAGGATTACCGACCGCTCCGGAAATGTTGAAGGACGCCTTCAATGCACCATCGCTACGCCACGATCCTCCATGCGGCAATATGGGTTGTGGTCATAATCCTGGCCTTCGTGATGCAGGTGATGCCGCTGCTGTTGATCCTCACCTTGTTCAACATGGCGCTGGGTATCTCTTCGGCGGCGGCGCTGATCGCGGTTCCCATTGCCCTGCTGGGCACGCTTCTGCTGGCCTTTTCCTTGGCCGAGCGGCGGCGGCGAAAATGGCGCCCATCGCCGGTCCGCGTCGATGAAGCGCGCCACCAGAAGGTGACCCGCAACAAGGCGGCGATACGCCACGGACCGCGTGGCGCGCTGGATTTCCGCAGCCGCTGGTTTTTCTAGAGACGCGCTGGCGCTAGGCCGCCAGAAATTCGCGGACGGTTGTCAGGAAACCGTCGAGCTGGTCGTGATGCACCCAATGGCCGGCATCGGCGAATTCGACAAAGCGCGCATGGCGGAAATGTCTGGCGCGTCCGTCTGCTTCGGGATCGCTGGCCCAGCTGTCCAGCCCGCGCACCAGCAGGGTCGGGCAGGTGATGTTCAACCATAGCGCTTCGCCTTCGGTTACCCCCATGGCGTAGGGCGGGTCGGCGCGGACGTAATTGTCGAACTTCCAGCTATAGGTGCCATCCTCGTTCTGGTTGATGCCATGCACGGTCAGGTGACGCGCTTGTACTTGCGACAGATGCGGGTTTTCTTCCTGCATGCGCTGGAACGCGGTCGCCAGATCGGGATATTTTCGCGGGTTTCGCGCCGATAGCTTGCGCAGCGACTCGACCCAGATGGCGAAATTTTCCTGGGTCGAACGCGCGGCGCGTTCGGCGACCATCTTGGGCGGCCAGCCCAGCCCTTCGATGGCGACCAGCTTGACGACGTTTTGCGGATACACCCCGGCATAGCGCAAGCTGACCATGCCGCCCAGCGAATGGGCGATGATCGTGACCGGGGTCAATTTGGTCTGATTGAGCAGCTGGGCGATGTCATAGACGTAGTTCGACACCGTATAGCTGCCGCCCAGCATCCATTGCGAATCGCCGTGCCCGCGCAGATCCGGGGCGATGACGTGATAATCTTCGGCGAAGGCCTGCGCCACCCAGTCCCAGTTGCGGCAATGATCCCGCCCGCCATGCACCAGCAGCATCGGCGGCGCTTCGGGATTGCCCCAATCGACGTAATGCAGCCGCAGGCGTTGCGAAAAATAGGTGTGCGATGCGGGTCCGGGCATGGGCGTCAGTCTATCACATCGCGGCGGTGAGTGATTCTTTCACGGTTTCGCATTTGTTGCGCAAATGGCGTTTGAGGATTTCGGCCAGCCGCGCGCCGTCGCGCGCTTCCAGCGCCGCCAGCATTTCCTCATGTTCCGCCACCGCCTGGTCCCAGCGCCCTGACGCCATGTTGGCGGCGTAGCGGGCGCGGCGAATCCGGCCCGACAGATTGCGGTAGGCGGTGCCCAGGGTCGGATTGTGGGCGGCGTCGAGAATTTTTTCGTGGATTTCCTGATTGACGGCGAAATATTGCGCCCGTTCGCCGCGCGTGTAATGCAGGACCATCTGATAATGCAGGGCGCGGATTTCGGCCAGTTCGGCTTCGGTAATGCGGGTTGCCGCCAGCTCCCCGGCCAGCGCCTCCAGCGCCCCCATGACGGGAAACAGCTCATCGACGTCGCCCGCGGTCAGCCCGGCGACGCGCGCACCCCGGTTGGGCGACAATTCCAGCAATCCTTCCGACGCCAAAACCTTGAGCGCCTCGCGCAGCGGCGTGCGCGAGACCGCAAGCTGTTCGCACAGCACCCGTTCCGGCAGCCGCGATCCCGGCGTCAACGCGCCGTCCAGGATCATGTCGCGAATCCGGTCGGTGACCGCGGCGTGCAGCGAATGGCGGGCGATCGGGGCGTGAAGGTCGTTCATCGCCAGTCTCCGGCCAAGGCGGATTCCAGCAGCCTGGCGACATGCACCGCTTCGCGGCCGGCGCCGTGCTTGATCTGATGCCGGCAACTGGTGCCGTCGGCGACCAGGATCGTATCGGCGCCGGCATCGCGCACCGCCGGCAACAGGGCGTCCTGCGCCATGCGCATCGAAATATCCTGATTTTCCGGCCGGTAGCCAAACGCGCCGGCCATGCCGCAACAGCTTGCTTGGATGGTCTCTACCGCAAGGCCGGGGATCAGCCGCAGCACCGATTCAACCGCGCCCATCGCGGCGAACGCCTTCTGGTGGCAATGGCCATGCAGCAGGGCGCGGCGGAATTTCACCGCCTTCAGGGGCAGGCGAAGGTTGCCAGCCGCGTGTTCGCGGGCCAGGAACTCCTCCAACAGCAGCGCCGCATCGGCCAGCTTCTGGCTGGCTTTCCCCGGCAGCAGCGCGGTTGCTTCGTCCCGGAAGGTGAAAAGGCAGGACGGTTCCAGCCCGATCACCGGCATGCCCTGGGCCAGATAGGGTTCGAGGGCCGCCATGGTCCGGCCGATTTCCGATTTCGCCTGGTCGATTAGTCCCGACGCCAGGAAGGTGCGGCCACAGCATAGCGGCCGCGTACCGCTTGCCGGCGGCGGAAAATGGACCCGGTACCCGGCCGCCATCAGGACGGTCACGGCGGCGCGCGAATTGTCTGGCTCGAACCAGTGATTGAAGGTATCGCCCAGAAAGACCACCGGCGGGCCATCGACTGGTCCGACCGCCGCAGCACCGGGCTGGAAGGGGTCGCGGCGCCATTTCGGCATGGTCCGCGCGGCGCTGAACCCGAACCAGCGTTCCGACAGACGGGCCAGCGTTGGTATTCGGTCGCGCAGGTTCAGCAGGCCGCCAAGGCGGGCCGCGACGGTCGCGTAGCGCGGCAGATAGGCGACCAGCCGGTCATGCAGGCCGAGCCCGTGCCGTTTGGTGTAATGATACAGGAACTCGGTCTTCATCCGGGCCATATCGACGCCGGTTGGACATTCCCGCTTGCAGCCCTTGCAGCCGACGCACAGCGCCATCGTTTCGGCCATTTCCGGTGCGGTGAGCGCGTCCGGGCCAAGCTGACCGGACAGCGCCAGACGCAGCGTGTTGGCGCGGCCGCGGGTCAGGTCTTTTTCATCGCCAGTAGCGCGGAACGACGGGCACATCACCCCGGCACTGGACGCCCGGCAGGCGCCGTTGTTGTTGCACATCTCGGCGGCACCGGCGAAGCCGCCCCATGGCGACCAGTCGAAGGCGGTGTCGAGCGACGGGGTCGCGTAGCCGGGCTTGAAGCGGAACAGCCGCCGGTCGTCCATTTTCGAGGGCGCCACGATCTTGCCGGGGTTCATCATGTTGGCCGGGTCGAACAGCGCCTTCACTTCGGCGAAAGTGTCGGTCATCCGGGCGCCGAACATCGCCTCGTGGAATTCGGAACGGACCAGACCGTCGCCATGTTCGCCGGAATGCGATCCCTTATATTCGCGCACGATCTCGAAGGCTTCCTCGGCAATGGCGCGCATCGCCCTGGCGCCGGCTTCCAGTTTCAGATTGACGATCGGCCTGACATGCAGGGTGCCGACCGAGGCATGGGCGTACCAGGTGCCCGTGGTGCCGTGTTTTTCGAAAATCCGGGTCAGCCGGTCGGTATAGTCGGCAAGGTCTTCCAGCCGCACGGCGCAATCCTCGATGAAGGAAATCGGTTTGCCGTCGCCCTTCATCGACATCATGATGTTGAGGCCGGATTTGCGGACCTCCCAGATGGCCTTCTGAAAGGCCGGCTCGCGGGCTTCCACGACGCCGCCCGGATAGCCCAGATCGGCCATCAGCGTGACCAGACTGTCCAGCCGGCGGGCCAGATCGGCATGATCTTCGCCGGCGAATTCGACCAGCAGAATGGCGTCCGGTTCGCCCTGAACGAACTGTTCGACAATGCGCCGGTAGATCGGGATATCGCGGGCCAGGCCGATCATCGTGCGGTCGATCAACTCGACCGCGGTTGGACCCAATTCGACAATGCGCTGGGTCGCCGTCATGGCTTCGTAGAATCGCGGGAAATGGCACACGCCCAGTATTTTGTGGCGGGGCGTGGCGCACAGCTCCAGGGTAATGCGCCGGGAAAACGCCAGCGTGCCTTCGGAACCGACCAGCAGATGGGCCAGATTGACCGGCG
>PTKA01000184.1 GCA_002937525.1 Alphaproteobacteria bacterium MarineAlpha10_Bin3 | reverse complement strand
GGGGCTGCGTAATTTTGCAACCCTACGATATGGAAGTCGGGGCCGGGACGTTCCATCCGGCGACCGTCCTGCGCGCGCTGGGACCAAAACCGTGGCGCGCCGCCTATGTGCAGCCGTCGCGGCGGCCAAGCGATGGCCGCTATGGCGAAAACCCCAACCGGCTGCAACATTTCTATCAGTATCAGGTGATCGTGAAACCGTCGCCGCCGGACAGCCAGGAACTCTACCTCGACAGTCTGCGCCGGATCGGCATCGACCCGCGGGCGCACGATATCCGGTTTGTCGAGGACGATTGGGAAAGCCCGACTTTGGGCGCCTGGGGGCTGGGCTGGGAAGTCTGGTGCGACGGGATGGAAATCAGCCAGTTCACCTATTTCCAGCAGGTCGGCGGCATCGATTGCGACCCGGTCTCGCTGGAACTGACCTACGGGCTGGAACGGCTGGCGATGTATATCCAGGGCGTCGACAATGTCTATGACCTCAAATTCAACGACGCCGGGGTGAGCTACGGCGATGTATTTCACCGCGCCGAAGTGGAATATTCGACGATGAATTTCGAGCTGGCGGATACCGCCATGCTGTTCCGCCATTTTGGCGATGCGGAACGCGAATGCGCCAGCCTGCTTGGCGCCAACCTTGCCTTGCCGGCCTATGACCAGTGCCTGAAGGCCAGCCATCTGTTCAATCTGCTGGACGCGCGCGGCGTCATTAGCGTGACCGAACGCCAGGCCTATATCGGCCGCGTCCGGGCGCTCGCCAAGGGCTGCTGCGAAGCGTGGGTGGCCGGCGATGCCTGAACTTCTGCTGGAACTGTTGTCGGAAGAAATCCCCGCCCGCATGCAGCGCCGTGCAGCGCAGGATTTGCAGCGCCTGGTCATTGACGGGTTAAGTAAGGCGCGCCTCGATTTCGCCAGCGCGCAAGCCTATGTCACGCCGCGCCGGCTGATCCTGGTCATCGACGGCCTGCCTGTCCGCCAGCCCGATCTGCGCGAAGAACGCAAGGGCCCCAGAGTCGGCGCGCCGGACAAGGCGATTGCCGGTTTCCTGCGCGGCGCCGGCCTGGATTCGCTGGATCAGTGCGTGAAGCGCGATACCGGCAAGGGCGAGGCGTGGTTCGCGGTGATCGAACGCAAAGGGGCGGCGGCCCAGGCGGTTTTTCCAGAACTGCTGAACGACGTATTCGCCAAATTCCCCTGGCCCAAATCGATGCGCTGGGGAAATGAAACGCAACGCTGGGTCCGTCCGGTGCAAGGGATTCTTTGCGTTTTCGATGGCGATGTCGTCGAAAACGTGGCTTTCAATAACGACCCCTCAAGTAGCATGACGGTCGGCCACCGTTTTCTTTCGCCCGGTCCGATAACGGTGTCGTCTTTTGCCGATTACCGCGCGAAGCTGCGCCAGGCCTCGGTCATGATCGATCCGGCGGAACGCCGCGAAATCATCGCTGCCGGGCTGGCGACGCTGGCCGATGCCGAAGGGTTGCGCGTCAAGGACGATCCCGGCCTGCTCGACGAAGTGACCGGGCTGGTCGAATGGCCGGTGCCGTTGCTGGGCGATATCGACCCTGCTTTCATGGATTTGCCGGCCGAGGCGCTGACTTCGTCGATGCGGGCGCATCAAAAATATTTCACCCTTCTGAACCCCGACGGGTCGCTGGTGCCGCGCTTTGGTTTCGTCGCCAATATCGAAGCGGCGGAGGGCGGCAAAGCGATTATCGCCGGCAATGAGCGCGTGCTGCGGGCGCGGCTTGCCGACGCCAAGTTTTTCTGGGACCAGGACCGCAAAACCCCGCTCGCCGACCGCGCGCCGGCGCTGGAAGCCATTGTGTTCCACGCCAAGCTTGGCAGCGTCGCCGCCAAGGTTGGGCGGATCGCGGCGCTGGCCGGCGATCTTGCCGGCACGGACGGCGATGCGGCGTCCCGGGCTGCCCTGCTGTGCAAGGCCGATCTGGTCACCGGCATGGTGGCGGAATTTCCCGATCTGCAGGGCGTGATGGGGCGCTATTACGCGCTGGCCGATGGCGAATCTTCGGCCGTCGCCGACGCCATCGCCGATCATTATGCGCCGCAAGGACCGAACGACCGCTGCCCGGACGCGCCGGTATCGGTCGCGGTCGCCCTGGCCGACAAGATCGACACGCTGGCCGGATTCTGGTTGATCGACCAGAAACCGACCGGATCGAAGGACCCCTACGCCCTGCGCCGCGCCGCACTGGGGGTGATCCGGCTGATCCTGGAGAACGGCCTGCGGATTCGCCTGATCCCGGTGTTCGAGGCCGCCATGCAGCGCCACCGCAACGACACTCCGGACCTGCCCGGCAATGGCGGCGAGGCCATCGATCTGCTCAATTTTTTCGCCGACCGGCTGAAAGTGCATCTGCGCGACCAAGGCGTGCGGCACGATCTGATCGCCGCCGTCTTCGCCTTGTCCGGCGAGGACGATCTGGTCCGGCTGCGGGCGCGGGTCGATGCGTTGACGCGGTTCCTGGCCAGCGACGACGGCGTCAACCTGCTGGCGGCGTATAAGCGGGCGGTCAATATCGTCGCCATCGAAGAGAAGAAGGACGGTGCGCGGTATGACGGCGCGGTGGAAACCGAACTGCTGCGGGAACCGGAAGAGCGGAAATTTTATGAGTATCTCAGCCAAGCAACCGACGGTGCGCAAGAGGCGCTGGCCCTTGAAGGGTTCGAGGCAGCCATGGCGGCGATGGCCGGATTGCGCGCTCCGGTCGATGAATTTTTCAACCAGGTAACGGTTAACGCGGATGACGCCGATCTTCGAGTAAATAGGTTGCGTCTGCTTTCGCAGTTCAGAACAACACTCCATCGGATCGCGGATTTCAGCCAGATCGAAGGATAAAATTGGCATGACGAAATGGGTGTATGGCTTCGGCGACGGGGCGGCGGAGGGCCGCGCCGAAATGCACGATCTGCTTGGCGGCAAGGGCGCCAATCTGGCCGAGATGTGCAATCTGGGGCTGCCGGTGCCGCCCGGTTTCACCATCAGCACCCAGTTATGCGCCTATTACAACGCGAACGATGACACCTATCCAGGCGATCTGAAGGATCAGCTCGAAGCGGCGCTGGCGGCGGTTGAATCGGTGGCCGGCGCGCGGTTCGGCGATGCGCAAAATCCGCTGCTGCTATCGGTGCGTTCCGGCGCCCGCGTGTCGATGCCGGGGATGATGGATACCGTGCTCAACCTTGGCCTCAACGATGCGACCGTGGCCGGCCTGGCGGCGCATAGCGGCGACGACCGCTTCGCCCAGGACAGCTACCGCCGCTTCATCCAGATGTATGGCGATGTCGTGCTTGGCGTCGATCATTATCATTTCGAGGATTTGCTGGAAGCGCACAGGGACGATTGCGGCGTTACTTTGGACACCGAATTGTCCGCCGCGGATTTGCAATCCTTGATCGTCCTGTTCAAGAACAAGATCGAATCGGAAACCGGATCGCCGTTCCCCCAGGACCCGCAGGTGCAGCTCTGGCGCGCGGTCGCCGCCGTATTCGGCAGCTGGCAGACCGCCCGCGCCGTGACCTATCGCCGCCTGCACGATATTCCACACGAATGGGGCACGGCGGTCAGCGTGCAAGCCATGGTGTTCGGCAATATGGGCGACGATTGCGCCACCGGCGTCGCGTTTACCCGCGATCCATCGACCGGGGAGAACAGCTTCTACGGCGAATATCTGATCAACGCGCAGGGCGAGGATGTCGTCGCCGGCATCCGCACGCCGCAGCGCCTGACGATCCGGGGCAAGGAGCTGTTCGGCGCATCCATGCCGGCGATGGAAGAGACCATGCCCGAAGTGTTCGCCCAGTTGGAAGCCATCCGCGGCCGGCTCGAAGATCATTACCGCGACATGCAGGATATCGAATTCACCGTGCAGCGCGGCAAGCTGTGGATGCTGCAAACCCGCGACGGCAAACGGACGGCGGCGGCGGCGCTGAAGATCGCCGTCGATATGGCGCAAGCCGGGCTGATCGACCGGGCCATGGCGGTCTCGCGCATCGACCCGGCCTCGCTCGACCAATTGCTGCACCCCACGCTCGATCCCGATGCCGAGCGGGTTATCATCGCGCGCGGCCTGCCGGCCTCGCCGGGGGCGGCCTGTGGCCGGGTCGTGTTCAGCGCCGATGAGGCCGAAGCCCTGGCCGGGCAGGACGAGGCGGTCATTCTGGTGCGGCACGAAACCAGCCCCGAGGATATCCACGGGATGCACGCGGCCAAGGGTATCTTGACCGCGCGTGGCGGCATGACCAGCCATGCGGCGGTTGTCGCGCGCGGCATGGGGCGCCCGTGTGTTGCCGGGGCGGGTGAAATTCGCATCGACTATCAGGCCGGTGAAATGCGGGTCCGTGGCACGACGATCCGGGCCGGCGACATCATCACCATCGACGGCGCGGCCGGCGAGGTCATTCGCGGCGCGGTGCCGACCATCGAGCCGGCGCTGTCCGAGGAATTCGACATTCTGATGGGCTGGGCCGATGAATTCCGCCGCCTGAAGGTGCGCACCAATGCGGAAACGGCGGCGGAAGTCGCCACGGCCCTGCGGTTCGGGGCGCAGGGAATCGGCTTGTCGCGGACCGAACATATGTTCTTCGACGCTGA
>PTKA01000183.1 GCA_002937525.1 Alphaproteobacteria bacterium MarineAlpha10_Bin3 | reverse complement strand
TTCGCCCTTCATCAAGATGCCGGCCTTCGTGTCGTTCATCCGCACGCCGTTCGGGGTGATGTTCGAGACCTACGGTCACCCGGGTGCTGCGCGCTACACCTTCAAGGCGATCAATGCGCATCTGTATTTCGGAAACTATCTCGACGACCGCCACCACGAGATCGACGCTCTGCTGGACTGGATCCTGGGCCGGGCGCTCGAAGGCGACGCCGCCGAGGCACTCAACATCATCCTGCTGGGCGATCTCAACCTGGATTACGACAATCCGGGCAAGGACAGGGCGCGGATCGCGGCGAAGATCAAGGGCTTGAACCGGAAGGGCGGCAAGGACGTGAACGTCTACTTCCCGTTCCTCGATGCGTATCCCCAGCGGCAAGGCCGGCAGGTCGAGCTTTCCCAACGCCTGCACCAGGGCGAAGCCGGTTTCCTGATCGTAGGCAAGCGCATGCCCTTCGGTCGCCTTGCCGGCGCCGTCGATCAGCCAGATCGTGCGCGCTTCGGTGACCAGATAGCCGATGGTGAGGATCAAGCCGTCGTCGCGGATCACGGCGCCGTGCCCGACCCGCTCGGTGCCCAGCATCTGCGCGGTCATCGCGTCATCGGGAATCTGGGTGCGGACGGAGACGATCGCCGACAACGCCCGGTCGAGGTCGTAGGAAACATCGCCCGGCCTGGGTTGAACGCTTTTTGGTATTTCCGGCATGTTCTCGATTGTTTCGATCCTCGCTAAGACATGAACGGGCCGTCAAATTGTAATATGGGCGTTCGTGACGCGATGTAAACGTCAAACCGCCCGGCCCGGAATTCAGCGAAAAAGCCAGCCTTCCTGCGCCCGGCGGCGGGCCTCGCAGGCCGCGATATCGGCCTCCAGATCCAGCGTCATGGCGATATCGTCAAGACCTTCCAGCAGGCGGTAGCGGTTGAATTCGGGTATGGCGAATTCATATTTCGTGCCGTCCGGGCCGGTGACCCTGTTCGATTGCAGATCGACCGTGATCCGCGCGCCGGGGCCGGCGTGAAGCTGGGCCCGTATCGTGGCGCAGACCGCGTCCGGCAGGATCACCGGCACCATGCCGTTATTCATCTGATTATTGTAGTGGATATCGCCGAAGCTGGGCGCGATCACCGAACGAAAGCCATTATCGAGCAGGGTCCAGGCCGCGTTCTCGCGCGATGAACCGCAGCCGAAATTTCGGTCGGCGACGATGATGCCGGCATCCTTATAGGCGTCTTGATTGAGGGTGAAATCCGGATTCATTTCGCCGTCGGCATCGCGCCGCACGCGGTAGAACAGCAGATCGCGATAGCCGTCGGCGCGCGGCCGCGACAGGAACGGCGCTGGAATAATCTGGTCGGTATCGACATTGGCCGCATCGAGCGGCACCGCAACGGCGGTGAATGTGGTGAAGGCATCCATGTCAGTTTTCCTCCATCATCTGGCGGACATCGGTGATGCGGCCGGTTACGGCGGCGGCCGCGGCCATCGCCGGGCCGACCAGATGGGTGCGCCCGCCTTCGCCCTGGCGGCCCATGAAGTTGCGGTTCGAGGTCGAGGCGCTGCGCTTGCCCGGTTCCAGATAATCGCCGTTCTGCGCGACGCACATCGAACAGGCGGATTCGCGCCATTCCATCCCGGCATCGATGAAGATACGGTCCAGCCCCTCGGCTTCGGCCTGCCGCTTGACCAGTGTCGAACCCGGCACAATCAACGTGGCGACCGCAGCCCGGCGGCCCTTGGCGACCTTGGCGGCGATCCGCAGATCCTCGATCCGCCCGTTGGTGCAGGACCCGATGAACACTTTATCGACCGCGATATCGGTCATCCGGGTGCCCGGTTTAAGATCCATATAAGCCAGCGCCCCTTCCAGGGATTTGCGCTTTACGGGGTCCGGTTCGGCCACAGGGTCGGGCACCGCACCGGTGACCGGCACCACGTTCTCGGGGCTGGTGCCCCACGTCACCATCGGTGCGATGGCATCGCCATCGACCGCAATGTCGGTATCGAACACCGCATCGGCGTCGCTTGGCAGGGTTTTCCAATATTCCACCGCCGCATCCCAATCGGCGCCCTTAGGGGCGAATTCCCGGCCCTTGCAATAGGCCAAAGTCTTGTCGTCCGGGGCGATCATGCCGGCGCGGCCACCGGCTTCGATGGTCATGTTGCAGATCGTCATGCGCCCTTCCATGCCCATGTCGCGAATCACCGACCCGGCATATTCGACCGCGTGACCGGTCGCGCCCGCCGTGCCGATCTGGCCGATGATGGCGAGGATGACATCCTTGGCGGCAACCCCGAAACCAAGTGCGCCATCGACCGTAATGCGCATCGATTTTGGCTTGCGTTGCCACAAGGTCTGGGTCGCCATCACATGGGCGACTTCCGAGGCGCCGATGCCGAACGCAAATGCGCCAAGCGCGCCGTGGGTCGCGGTGTGGCTGTCGCCGCAGACCAGCAGAATGCCCGGCAAGGTGATGCCCAGCTCCGGGCCGACGACATGGGCGATGCCCTGCTTGCCGCTGTCGAGGCCGAAATGATGGATGCCGAATTCGGCCGCGTTGGCGACCAGTTGTTCGAGGATTCCGCGCATCGTCGGGTCCTCGATCTGCGCCACCGTCTTGACCGTGGACGGGCGGTAGTGATCCGGCGTGGCGAAGGTCTGTTCGGGCCGCCGCAGTTTCAGCCCCAGCGACTTCAGCTTGGTGAAACCGGCGCGCGACCCGTCATGGCACAGATGCCGGTCGATATACAGCAGCACCTGCCCATCGTCGCGTTCCAGCACCACGTGCCGGTCCCAGATTTTCTCGAACATCGTTTTCGCCATGGCGCGCCTCCTTTTTCAGGGGACAATGGTATCACCACTCGCCGATGATGAAACCCTGCTTGCGGCTTTTATTCGTGCGGCGGACGACTTTGTCGTCGGAAATCGTGGTGCGGGTGCGCCGCGCGCGCAGCCAGGCGAAGATGCGTTCATGCAGTTCGGCGCGCACCGCGGCATGGCCGTCGCTGGCGCCAAGATCGCACAATTCGCCCGGGTCTTCGGCAAGGTCGAAAAGCTGCGGGCGGAAATTCTCGAAATGGACGTATTTCCACCGATCGGTGCGGACCATGATCGCGCGCGCCTCGTGCGGCGCGACGTTCAGTTCAAGCCGGGCGGCGCGCCACGCATAATCGGCTTCGGCGAACACCGCGTCGCGCCAGCCTTCGGCGGCGCGGCCGCGCGTCAGCGCCAACAGCGAACGCCCTTCCAGCCGGTGCGGCATGGCGTCGCCGCCAAGCGCATCGACGAAGGTCGGCAACAGATCGATTGCTTCGACAAGGCGGTTATCGACGCTCCCCCGGGTCGCATCGGCGGCCGGGTCCGGATCGACCAGGATCATCGGAATGGCGACCGACGCGTCGTGAAACAGCTCCTTTTCGCCCAGCCAGTGATCGCCCAGATAGTCGCCATGGTCGCTGGTAAAGACGATCATGGTGTCGTCGAGCCGGCCGCGCGCCGCCAGATGCGCGAACAGCCGGCCCAGATGCGCGTCGATCTGGCTGATCAGGCCCATATAGACCGGGATCACCGCCTGGCGCACCGCTTCGCGCTGGAAACTGTGGCTTTCGGTATGGTTCATGAAGGCGGCCATGACCGGATGCGCGGCGTCGCGTTCCGCCGCGCGGCGGTTGGCCGGCAGGACCTGATTGGGCCCGTACATCGAATTATAGGGGGCCGGCGCAACATAGGGCCAGTGCGGCTTGATGTAGCTCAGATGCAGGCACCAGGGCGCATCGCCGGCTTCATCGATGAAGTCGATCGCCCGGCCGGTCATATAGGAGGTTTCCGAATGTTCCTCAAGCAGGCGGGCCGGCAGCGGCGCATGGCGCATCTCCCAGCCCGACAGGATCTCGCCGTCCGGTCCTTGCGCCGAATTGGCGAAATCGTGCCACGGGTTGTCGCCGGCATAGCCGCGTTCGCGCAGCCAGACATTATAGGCGAGGTCGGGGTCGAAATTGACATGGGTGTGCAGCCCGTCATCGCGCTCGAACGGCTCGAAGCCGCATTCGCCGAACAATATTCCATCGCGCGAGGCCGGATCGACGCCAAGCCGCGCCATGCCCTGCGTATCGGCGGCAAAATGGGTCTTGCCGACCAGCACCGTGCGCATTCCCAGCGGGCGCAGATAATCGCCCATCGTCCATTCGCCGATATTGAGCGGCACATTGTTCCAGGTCGAACCATGGCTGAACAGGTAGCGCCCGGTATAGAACGACATCCGCGACGGGCCGCAGATCGGCGCCTGGCAGACCGCCCGGCCAAAACGCACGCCGCGCGCCGCCAGCGCGTCGATATGCGGCGTCTGGATGCTGGGATGCCCGGCGCAGGACAGATAATCCGCGCGCAACTGGTCGGCCATGATGAACAATATGTTGTGCGGCTTGCCCATGAAATCTCCCAGCAATTAGTATCTTCGCCGCGCCGCCATGCTAATACCAAGGAGCGTTAATAAGGACCCATAGAGATCGCGTAGGCGGTCCGTCGGGCAGGAGGGGCGGCGCCGGCGATGCGGTGCATCGCAAAGACCGCACAACGCTGCCCGAAAGCCTTGGCAAGCCGCCCTGCGGGTCGCGTAGGTGGACCGTCGGAG
>PTKA01000182.1 GCA_002937525.1 Alphaproteobacteria bacterium MarineAlpha10_Bin3 | reverse complement strand
GCGGCACGGAAGGCCTGACCGAAGACGACCGTCTGCGCCTTATATCGCTGCCGTTCAAATTGATCCGGGCGCGTCACCGGCTCGATTTGATCGACGACCAGATGATGGCGCGCATCCTGAGCGCGCGCCGGGCCTTCGCCGAAGGCCTGCCCGACGAATTGCGCGACAAGATCGCTTTCTTCGACGCCGACACCTATAACGCGGCGGCGTCGTTGCAGGACAATATATTGTTCGGCAAGCTCGCCTACGGCCAGGCGCAGGCAGAATCCAAGGTCGGCGCCCTGATCGGCGACGTGGTCGATACGCTTGAGCTGCGCGAGACCGTGGTTGCGGCGGGGCTGGAATACCAGGCCGGCATCGGTGGCGCCAGGCTGTCCCAGAGCCAGCGCCAGAAGCTGTCCATCGCACGGTGTCTTGTGCGTCAGCCGGATATTTTGATCCTCGACGAGGCGTCGGCCAATCTCGACGCCATCAGCCAGAATGCGGTGCTGGAAAATGTTCTTGGCGCGCGCCGGGAACAAGGCATTATCTGGATATTGAACCGCGTGTCGGACGCTGAACATTTTGCTAAGATTATCGTGTTAAAGTCGGGCCGTGTGGTCGAAACGGGAATGTTCGAAGAATTAAGCACGGCGCAAGGTGAGTTTCAGACATTGCTGGATGCGGGTTGACGCCGTGGGAGAAACGCGATGAGTATGCAAGAAGAAGTCGAACTGCTGAAAAACATCCCGCTGTTCGCGAAGATCGATCCCTCGAAGCTCAAACTGCTCGCGTTTGCCAGCGAACGGCTGACTTATGCGGTGGACGACATCTTGTTCGACCAGGGCGACATCGGCGACGCCGCCTATATCATCATCGGCGGCGAGGCCGAGGTCCTGGTCGCGACGCCTGGCGGGCCGTTGGTCGTTGCGACATTGAAACAAAATGAAATCGTCGGCGAGATCGCCATTCTTTGCAACGTGCCGCGGACCGCGACGGTGCGGGCGAAGACGCAGTTGACGGCCTTGCGCATCACCAAGGATCTGTTTTTCAGCCTGGTCGTCGAATTCCCCGAGATCGCGGTGGAGATCATGCGCGAACTGGCGCACCGACTCGATCGGACAACCAAGCAACTGCAGGAAGCGGTGGCCCAGGGGCAGGGTTAAGCGGCCTTGCGGTACAGACCCGTTCGATGACCCGGCTCGACGCCGTCATCGCGCGCCTCAAGGCGCAGCGCAGCGCGCTGGATGCCGCCGCGCAAGCGCTGGCCGGTACGCCCGGTCATATCCTGGAACTGGGCCTTGGCAATGGGCGGACCTACGATCATCTGCGCTACCTGTTTCCCGACCGCGATATTTATGTATTCGACCGGGAAATCGCATCCCATCCCGATTGCCGGCCGGACCCGGCGTTTTTGTTTCTGGGCCCGATGGCGGAGACCCTGATCGCCGCCGCCGGCACGCTTGGCGCCAACGCGGCGTTGGTCCATGCCGATATCGGCTATGGTGACCCGGCGGCGACAATCGAGAACGTGGCGTCGCTGGGACCCAAATTTCCAGCGTTGCTGCGGCCTGGCGGCGTCGTGCTGTGCGACCAGTCCCTGGATGCGGTGGCGGCGCTAAGCGCCATTGCCCTGCCGGCCGATATCGCCCCTGGCCGTTATCACGCCTATCGCCGCGATTAAGTTTGCGGCGGTGCCGCCGCCGGGGTGCTGGAAAGCGGCAGCTGAAATGTAACCGCCGTGCCCTTTCCCTCCTGGCTATCGAGCCGGATCGTTCCATTGTGCAGTTCGATTAGAGACTTGCATAGCGGCAGCCCGAGGCCGGTTCCGTCATGCGCCCGGGCCAGATTATTTTCACCTTACTCGAAGGGTTGAAACACGCGCGCAAGATCGCTGGCCTGAATACCAACGCCATTATCGGTGATCACGACCAGGAGGTTCTCGGCACTCGACCAGGCGCTGACCCTGACCATCTCATCCTTGCCGGTGAATTTAAGGGCGTTCGACAACAGGTTCAGCAGCACCTGGCGAATGGCCCGCTGGTCAATGTAAGCCGCGCCTAATCCGCGCGCGACAAAGACCTCGATGAAGGCGCCAACCGCCGCCGCCTGTTCCGACATCAGCCGGCAGCATGAGCGGATCAGGGATTCGATATCCGCCGGGTGCCGCTGGAGCCGCCACTTTCCCGCCTCCAGCTTGGACATGTCGAGCAAGTCGTTGATCAGCGACAGCAAATTTTGCCCGCTATCGAATATATCCGAGGCGTATTCCTTGTATTTCGGGTTCCCGATCGGTCCCAGCAATTCCTTCTCGAGGATTTCGGAGAACCCGATTATGGCGTTCATCGGGGTTCGCAATTCATGGCTGAGAATACTCAGGAAGCGCGACCGGCTGGCATTGGCGGATTCGAGTTCGGACTTCGCCAGCGCCAGTTCTTCCAGCGCCTGCACATGCTCGATGCCCTGCTGCTCGAAGATGGATTTGGACATTTCAAGTTCATGCACCGTCGTGGTCAGCGCTGTCCCGCGCTCAATCATCGCGCGTTCGTTTTCCTGTATCTCCGTTATGTCCGAAAGCCGCATCACGATACCGCCGCCGCGCGATCGATGTTCGTGGACGAGAAACCAGCGGCCGTCGCAATGGCGCCAGATTTCCCGGTGATTCGCGAGCCGATGCAACCGCAACCGTTCCGACACCCAGTCGGCCGGCTCATCGTCGCTGGTGTAAATGTGATGTTCGGCGGCGATACCGATAAGCTCGCTAAACTCCATTCCCAGCCGCAACGGCTTGGTCGGGGTATTGAACAGGGCATCGAAGGTATCGTTGCGGATAATCAGGCGGTCGCGCTGATCCCAGAACGCCAGCGCGTCGGTGCCATCCTCGATGGCGCCAAGAACGCGAAACTGATCGGCCTTGGATGCGGTGATATCGGCGTAGATGCGGATGGTTCCGCCGTTCTTGAGCGGTCTTTCGTTGATATTGATCCACCGGCCGTCGCTCAGGCGCTCTTCGTATGGCGCCTGGGTTGGATTGCGCCGCAATTCCAGTTTGTGCGCGACCCACCCTTGTGGATCGTTGATCGCCTGCGATCCGGCGATTTCGCCGTTTTCCAGTTTATAGTAAAGCAGATCCTCGTAGCGCGCATCTTTCAGGGAGCCATGTTTCTGAAAAGACGGGAAGATATGTGAAAAATGCGTGTTGCAATAGGTCAGCCGGTCCTGGTCGTTAAAGACCGCAACCGCTATTCGCAACGCGTCGAGGGCGGCGACGATGTCGCGGCACTCTTCATCCGAGCGCACCTCGCAGACGGCTTCAGTCAACGATTGGACGGCATCCATTCTTCGCACCGGGTTCTGGTGACTTATGGCGCCATTCTGGCGCGGTACTGTTAAGGGTTGGTAAACCGGCCTGGTTAATAAACAAGATTAACCCATCGCGGCTTGATGCAATCGCCGCGGCATGCGAGACAGGCGCTTCGATCCGTTATCATGCGGATCGCGGTGCAATGAACAGCCAGGGTGCCATGCCTGCACTGAGCGCGGCCGAAATCGAAACCTTTGGGCGGGACGGGTATGTGGTGGTCCCGGCGATGTTCGGTGCGGCGGCGGTTCGCAATATCGCCGCCTGGTCGGATGAACTTTGCACCTGGCCGGAAGTTCCGGGCCGCCATATGGTCTATTACGAAGACAGCCTTATCCCCGGCGCCGGCCGGGTCGTGTCGCGGATCGAAAATTTTTGCCCGTATCATGAACGCCTGAACGCGTTGATAAACAGTGGCGCGATGATCGATGCGGTATCGCGGTTGCTGGGCGAACAGGCGATTCTGTTCAAGGAAAAAATCAATATGAAGATGCCGGGCGGCGATGGCTTCAAGCCGCATCAGGACGCCCAGGCGGGCTGGAACGTCTATGCCGATTTTCACATCACGGCCCTGGTCGGCATCGACGCCGCCACGCCGGAAAACGGCTGTCTGGAAATGGCCCGGGGGTGGCACGACAAAGGCCTTATCGGCCAACAATGGCGGCCCTTGGAAGACGCGCCGGACATTATCTATGAGCCATGTCCGACGGCGCCGGGGGATGTGGTGTTTTTCGATTCCTATGCGCCGCACCGCTCGGCGCCCAACCTCACGCGCGATGCGCGCCGGGTGCTTTACGTGACCTATAACCGGCTTGCCGACGGCGATCACCGGGCGCAGTATTATGCCGACAAACGCCGCAGTTTTCCGCCCGATATCGAGCGCGAGGCCGGAAAAGAATACGTCTTTCGCGTTTGAGCGATGGGGCTCGCATTCACGATCCTGGCGGGCCTGTCTTGTGTCGCATGGCTCTATCTTGTGTTCTTTCACGGCGGGTTCTGGCGCGCCGACCAGCGGCTCGGCGATGGCGCGCTCCCGGTGCTGCGCCACTGGCCGCCGGTATTGGTGGTCATACCGGCGCGAAACGAAGCCGGCGTGATCCAGCGATGTATCGCTTCTTTGCTGGCGCAGGATTATCCGCACGAATTTCCGATCGTCCTGGTCGACGACAACAGCACCGACGCGACCGCGGCCTTGGCCCGGTCCGCGGCGCCGCGCGGCCGGCTAACCGTGGTCAAGGGGCAGGCGTTGCCGGCGCGGTGGACCGGCAAGGTATGGGCGATGTCGCAGGGTGTTGCGCGCGGCGATTGCGTGCTGCCCGGCGCGCGCTATGTGCTGTTCAGCGACGCCGATATCAACCATG
>PTKA01000181.1 GCA_002937525.1 Alphaproteobacteria bacterium MarineAlpha10_Bin3 | reverse complement strand
CCCAGCCATGCGCCGGGGTTGTCGTGATTTGGGACGCAGGAGGCACATCCCTCCTTCATACGGTCCGCCCGGTCCAGCAGCCTGGCCGCGTGTCCGGCCGTCATCTCGACGGTGAAGTTTCCAAGATGCTCTTCCAGCCGCGCCCGCCACCTCGCCGATAGCAGGTTACCCACCTCCATTTCGCCGCGCCGCTTGCGCGATTGCCCGCCGCGCACCACCCCGGCATGACGGCCATGCGCCGCCGTCAACAGCGACAGGACGACCGACGATTCACCGTGTTTGCGGGCCGACAGCACGATCCCCTGATCCGTCCAATCCATGGCGAAAGCCTATACCATTCGCCGCGCCGCCGTGACATTATCGGCGCGGCGAAATTAACAAGGAATGGATCATGGCACAGGCATCGGCGGCACAGGCATTGGCGGCGCAGGCCATAGCGGGCGACAACCCGGCCCATGCGGCACGCTTGAGGATCAGAAGCGGCGCGCATCGCGGCCATACCGTAGGCGTGGCGCCGGGTTATGTGCAGGCCAATCTGGCCATCATGCCGGCGGCGGACGCACAGGCGTTCCAGACCTTCTGTCAGTTGAACCCGAAGCCCTGCCCGATGCTGGCGATTGGCGCGCCGGGCGACCCATTGCTGCCAACGCTGGGTGCCGATCTCGACCTGCGCACCGATCTGTCGGGCTACCGCGTGTTCCGCAACGGCGAAGAAATTGACGTGACCGACGACATTACCAAATACTGGCGCGACGATCTGGTGTCCTTCCCGCTTGGCTGTTCGTTGTCGTTCGAAGAAGCCCTCACCCAGGACGGCATCGCGCTGCGACATTTCGAGCGCGATGAACTGGTGGCGATGTATGTCACCAATATCGACACGGTGCCCGCTGGGCCGTTCGGCGGCAAACTGGTGGTATCCATGCGGCCGTTGAAGCCGGCCGACGCGATCCGCGCCATTCAGATCACCAGCCGTTTTCCCAACGTCCACGGCGCGCCGATACATATCGGCTTGCCGCGGGATATCGGCGTCGAGGATCTCGAAAAGCCGGCCTTCGGCGGCGCGCCGCCGCGCATCCAGGCCGATGAAATTCCGGTTTTCTGGGCTTGTGGCGTCACCCCCCAGGTTGCCATCGCGCAGGCCAAACCATCATTTTGCATCACCCATTTGCCGGGGCACATGCTGATTACCGACGTCAAAAATACAACGCTGGCGATCATGTGACCGGTTCGCGCGGATTTCGCCCTAGCCGGGAAAATCGAGACCCAAATAGCGGTAATGTTCGGCCTTGTCCTTCCAGTCGCGGCGGACCTTGACGTGCAGGAAAAGATGGATCTTGGCGTTGAACATCGACTCTAGTTCGTGGCGCGCCGCCTCGCCAACCGCCTTGATGCGGCGCCCGCCCTTGCCCAGCACCATGCCCTTTTGGCTGTCGCGTTCAATGATGATGACCGCGCCGACCCGGTGGCTGCCATCCTTGCGGGTCTCCCAGCTCTCGGTCTCGACGGTGAGTGCATAAGGCAATTCCTGATGCAGTTGCAGGAACAACTGCTCGCGCACGGCTTCGGCCGCCATCATCCGCATCGGCATGTCGGAAAGCTGATCCTCGGGGAACATCCACGGCCCCTCGGCGATGGTAGCGGCAAAATGATTGGCCAGCGTCTCCACGCCGTCGCCTTTCAGCGCAGAAATCATGAACGTATCGCCGAAGACCCCCTTCTGGTTCACCTGTTCGGAAAGCGCCAGCAACCTTGAGCGTGGGATTCGGTCGATCTTGTTCAGGATCAAAATGCCGTCATCGCCGCGCAAACCATCGACGATGCGCCGCGTATTCCCGTCGAAACCGCGCTCGCTATCGACGACGACGGCGATCCGGTCGGCATCCGCCGCCCCCTTCCAGGCGGCGTCCACCATCGCCCTTTCCAGCCGCCGGCGCGGCGCGAAGATGCCAGGTGTGTCGATGAAGACGATCTGACTGCGGCCGCGCACCACGATGCCCAGCACCCGCGTGCGGGTGGTCTGCACCTTGGGCGAGACAATCGTCACCTTGGCGCCGACGATCCGGTTAATCAGGGTCGATTTGCCGGCGTTCGGCGCGCCCAGAACGGCGACAAACCCAAAGCGCATCGCTTCCGGCTCAACCATCGGGTTCGAGCAACGCAAGTATCGCCGCCGCCGCCTGCTGTTCGGCGGCGCTCCGGCTCAAGCCACGCCCGGTCACCGGCGGTGCGTTTCCGGCGGCAACTTCGATGGTGAATTGGGGCGCGTGATCGGGGCCGGTGCGCCCGACGATACGATAGACCGGCAATGGCAAGCCGCGCCCCTGGAGCCATTCCTGAAGCGACGTTTTCGCATCCGTCGGCGGGTTTTCCTCGCGCGCCATCAATGGCCGCCAATGGCGGTTGATGAACGCCGCCGCCGGCGCCAATCCGCCATCCAGATAAAGCGCTGCAATGACCGCCTCGCAGACATCGGCGAGCAATGACGGGTTTTTTCGGCCGCCCGATTCCGCTTCGCTGTGGCTCAGTATAAAATGATCGCCGAGCCCGATCTTGGCCGCGACCTCGGCCAACGCCTCGCGCCGCACCAGGGCAACGTAACGGAGCGCAAGCTTGCCCTCGTTTTCCTGGGGGTAGGTCTTGTAGAGCAACTCAGCGATAACCAGCGCCAGAACCCGGTCACCGAGAAATTCCAGCCGCTGGTAATCGCCCCCCCGCGCGCCCATCGCACTGCCATGGGTCAGCGCTTCTTCAAGCAGTCCAGGATCGCGGAACGCATGTTCCAGAACGGCTGGTAGCGGTTCGCTCATCCGCTTCTCATTCATTCAATGCGGTTGAAAAGCCGGCCATAGCGTATCGAAAACGGCCATTTCCAAACTTCCCAGAGGCGTGCGGCACCATTGGTGGAGAAAAACAGGAACTGCGCCTTGCCGACCAGATTTTCGGCCGGAACGAAACCAACCCGGTTGAGGACGCGGCTATCCTGGGAATTATCCCGGTTGTCGCCCATCATGAAATAGTGACCCTTGGGAACGGAATAGACGGCCGTGTTGTCCAGATACCCGCTATCGCGTTCCATCTCGATGATGGGGTGGATATATCCGCCGGGCAGAACCTCGCGGTACTGGACTGCTTTGCGGCGGCGTTCGCCGGTCGCCCCGAAATCGAAATCTGCGATCCGGCGCCGTATCGCCGGCTTGCCGTTGATATGCAATATGCCGCTAATCATCTGGATGCGGTCGCCGGGCAGACCGACGATACGCTTTATGTAATCGGTCTTATTGTCGGTCGGCAGCTTGAAGACCGCAACATCGCCGCGTTCCGGCTCGCTGTGAAAGATCCGGCCGCTAAACAGCGACGGGCTGAACGGAAAGGAATGTTTGCTGTAGCCATAGGTATATTTCGACACGAACAGGTAATCCCCGATCAGCAGAGTCGGAATCATCGAGCCCGAGGGAATATTGAACGGCTCGAACAAAAAGGTCCGAACGATCAGCGCGAACGCAACCGCATAACCGACAGTGCGAAGGGATTCGATGAAACCGCCGCCGGAATCGGCACCCGATTTCGCCTTGCCTGAGGAACTGCTACTGGTAGATCTCGGCACTATTGAAAGCCTTTTGGGGGAAACTGCGCGGCTTTATGATCGCCACTACTCGCCCCTGTCAAGGGTGGTGGCGGCGACCGCGAATATGATCACGACGGCGTTGGCCAAGCCGGACTCGTCACTCAACGACACTTCGATACGCGCCTCCATGCCATCGGGGGTCAGCGCCCGCATCCGCGCCCGCGCGCCGCCGGTCAGCCGCAAGGTCGGCTTGCCCGACGCAAGCGGCACCACTTCCATGTCGCGCCAGAACACCCCCTTGCGCAAGCCCGTGCCAAGCGCCTTGGAACAGGCTTCCTTGGCCGCGAACATCTGCGCATAGCGCGCCGCGCGCTTGGCCGGCCGGCGCTCCGCGCGGGCCTGCTCGCGTTCGGTATAGAGGCGATTTTCGAACCGGCCGGGAAATCGCTCCAGGGTTCGCGCCACCCGGCCGATATCGCACAGGTCGGTGCCGAGACCGATGATCATGCGCTGCGCGCGCCGTGCGCCTGCGCGCGTGCCGTATCCATCAATGACCGCATCCGCCGGATCGCCGAATCCAAGCCGCTGAAGATCGCCTCGCCAATCAGAAAATGGCCGATATTCAGTTCCACCACGCTGCCGATGGCGGCGATCGGCGCGACATTGTCGAAGGTCAGCCCGTGCCCGACATGGCATTCCAGACCGATCGACTCGGCATAGGCGGCGGCCTCGACGATCCGAACCAGTTCCGCCGCCTGTGCGGCGCCCTCCAGATCGCAATAGGCGCCGGCATGCAGTTCGACGACCGGCGCGCCAAGCGAAACCGCCGCGTCGAGCTGACGCGGGTCGGCTTCGACAAACAGCGACACCCGAATGCCGGCTGCCGCCAGTTGGCGCACGAAGGGCTGCAAATGGTTGTGCCCGCCATGGGCGTCGAGCCCGCCTTCGGTGGTCTGCTCGGCGCGTTTTTCGGGCACGATGCAGGCCGCGTGCGGCTGGTGCCGGAGTGCTATTTCCAGCATTTCGGCGGTCGCCGCCATCTCGAAATTGAGCGGCGCGCCGGCTTCAACGCGGATCCGCTCGATATCCTCGTCGCGGATATGGCGGCGATCTTCGCGCAGATGCGCGGTGATGCCGT
>PTKA01000180.1 GCA_002937525.1 Alphaproteobacteria bacterium MarineAlpha10_Bin3 | reverse complement strand
CCGCCCGCCGGCGCCGAACAAGGCCATCTGACTGCGCGCTACCGGCACGCCTTCCGTGCTGAACAAAATCTGGCCATCGAAAACATAGGCGGCCGCGTTGAAGCCCGGTTCGATGTCGATCGTGACCGACGCGCCCGGTTTTACGCGCCAATCCTGTAACCAGATGGGCGTGTGGGTGCCAATCGCCGCGCGAACGCCAAAGGCCGCGCCGGCAATCACGGTGACCTCGATCAATCCATCCGGGCTGGTCGCGACGGGGATGTCCGCTTTGGGCAGATATTGATAGCCGGGCGCTGTGCGCTTGTTTTTGGCGGGCAGGTTTACCCAGATTTGAAATCCGTGCGCGCGGCCGCCGTCCCTTTGCAGTGACGGCCCCGGCATTTCCGAATGCACGATCCCGGCGCCGGCGGTCATCCATTGCACGTCGCCGGCGCCGATCAGCTGCGTTGCGCCGGTGGAATCCTCGTGCAGCTTTTCGCCCTCGACGATATAGGAAATGGTCTCAAAACCGCGATGCGGATGATCGGGCGCGCCCAAAGCTTCGCCGGGGCCATAGGTGACCGGGCCGACTTCGTCCAGAATCAGGAACGGATCGACCTGATCGAGACCGGCGGTCGGCACCGGCCGCCGGACCATGAACCCCGCCCCTTCGCGCTGCCGATGGGCGGTGACGATGCGCTCGACGGCGCGGTCCACCGGGTATGAGTCGTCGGAATCGCCGGGTTCGGCGGGTTTAACGATCATCGGGTTCTCCTGGCTATTCGACGCGGCCATTCATCCAGTCTTCTATCAAGCGGCGGGAAATCGACTCCGAGCGCGACAGCAGAAGTCCGTGCCGCTTCGCGTCGCGAATTTCGTCGCGCGCGAACCACCGGGCCTCGACCAGTTCCGATTCCTGGATCACGATATCGGTCGATTCCGCTTCGGCATGGAAGCCCAGCATGATGTTGCCGGGAAACGGCCAGGGCTGCGAGGAATGATAGCGAACCTTGCCGATGGTAATGCCGACTTCCTCCAGCACCTCGCGCGCCACCGCTTCCTCGATGCTTTCACCCGGTTCCAGGAAGCCGGCCAGCGTCGAGTACATCTTGTTCGGGTTGCGCCGGTTATGCGCCAGAACGCAGCGCTCGCCGCGATGCACCAGCATGATGACGGCCGGGTCGGTGCGCGGGAAATGCGCGATTTTGCATGCCGGATTGACGCAAACCCGGACATGGCCCGCATCCCTGGCCCGCGATGGACTGCCGCAGCGGGCGCAAAACGGATGGCGTTCGTGCCAGTGGATCAGTCCCTTGGCGTAGGAAAGCAGCGCGCCATCGGACCGCTCCAACAGGAAACCGACATCGCGCAGGCCGGTGAAGACGCCATGCGACAGGGCCGGCAGCGCCGCCGGGTCTTCGATATGCGACAGATCGGCGGTGAAATAGGCGATGTTGTCCCGCTCGCCGAGCAGCATGAGCGCCGCTTCGCCGTCGGTCAGCGCCGCCGCGGCGGCCACGCCGAGCCAGGCCATGCGCGGCGGCTGGTCGGCGTTTTGCGCCACGGCGATGAAGTTTTTCTCCCGCCAGACCGGCACGACGCGCGCGCCCGGCGATTCCAGCCGGGCCGCCAGCCAGCCCGCATCCGGGCGCAACGGTCCCGCGCGGTCAACCTTCGCCCCGGTATAATAATTGCCATGCATCATCGCCGGATTTTTGCACGCTGGCGCCGGTATGGGAACATCGCCGGACCGGCGCCAATAAAGCACTTGAGAAATGCATCGAATTCGCTTAAACAGCACGGGTTATCCCATAAGCCGTTCGTACGGCTAACGTCGTGGGTGGGCCGCAGGGTCCGCCTTTTTTAATTGCCGATCGAGGCTCAAACCATGGACCCGGCCAACCGCGTGGCAAATTTGATCACGGCTCCCTTGCGCGATATGGGGTTTGAGCTGGTGCGCGCGCAGATTTCCGGCGCGCAGCGGCCGACCTTGCAGATTATGGCCGAACATATCGACCACGCGAATATGACGGTCGAGGATTGCGCCATTATCAGCCGCGCACTTTCGGCCCTGTTCGATGTCGAGGATGCGATCGAGGGCGCCTATACGCTTGAGGTCAGCTCGCCGGGGCTGGACCGCCCCCTGACCAGGGCCGGCGATTACGAACGCTTCGCCGGCTATGAAGCGCGGGTCGAATTGCATGACCCGCTGGCGGGACGGCGCCGGTTTCGCGGCCGTATCCTTGGATTGTTCGGCGATGTGGTGCGGATCGACATGGAAGGGCAGATCTTTGACTTGCCGTTTGAAGAAATTCAGCGGGCGAAGCTGATCATGAATGATGAACTTTTGGCGCTGGCCGAAGCCGGCCGCGCGCAACACTAGCAAGCACTTAATTTACGGGACGAAAGACGCAATGGAAACCGTAGCGCAGCTCACCATGGAAATCCTGCAGGTCGCCGATACGGTGGCGCGCGACAAGGGGATCGACCGCGAGCAGGTGCTCGAAGCGATGGAGCAGGCGATTCAAAAGGCCGGCCGCACGAAATACGGTCTTGAGCATGACATCCGGGCGACGATCGACCGCGGAACCGGTGAAATCCAACTGGCCCGTTATCTCGAAGTAACCGAAACGATTGAAAACGAAGCGACCCAACTGACCCTGGAACTGGCGCGCCAACGTAAACCGGATGCCGAGCTTGGCGAATTTCTGGTCGACCCCCTGCCGCCGATCGAATTTGGCCGCATCGCCGCCCAGACCGCCAAGCAGGTGATCGTCCAGCGGGTCCGCGAAGCCGAACGCGAACGCCATTACGAGGAATACAAGGACCGGGTCGGTGAAATCGTCAATGGCCTGGTCAAGCGCGTCGAATACGGCAATGTGACGGTGGATCTTGGCCGCGCCGAAGGGGTGCTGCGCCGCGACGAATTTTTGCCGCGCGAGCATTTTCGCCGCAACGAACGGGTCCGCGCCTATATCTACGATGTGCGCTCGGAAGTGCGCGGGCCGCAGATCTATCTGTCGCGGATCCATCCGCAATTCATGGCCAAGCTGTTCGCCCAGGAAGTCCCGGAAATCTACGACAGCATCATCGAAATCGACGCGGTGGCGCGCGATGCCGGCAGCCGCGCCAAGATTGCCGTGCATTCGAATGACAGCAGCGTCGATCCGGTTGGCGCGTGTGTCGGCATGCGGGGCAGCCGGGTGCAGGCCGTGGTGTCGGAGTTGCAGGGCGAAAAGATCGACATCATTCCTTGGTCGCCCGACCCGGCGACCTTTGTCGTCAACGCGCTGGCACCGGCCGAAGTGACGAAAATCGTCCTCGACGAAGACCAGAACAAGATCGAAGTCGTGGTTCCCGACGACCAGCTTAGCCTGGCGATTGGCCGGCGTGGCCAGAACGTCCGTCTCGCCTCCATGCTGACCGGCTGGGACATCGACATTCTGACCGAAGAAGAGGAATCGGAACGCCGCCAGAAGGAATTCCATACCCGCAGCCAGCGCTTCATAGAGGCGCTTGATATCGACGATGTGATCGCCCATTTGCTGGTCACGGAAGGATTTTCCTCGGTCGAGGAAGTGGCTTATGTGCCGGTCGAGGATGTCGCCGAAATCGAAGGTTTCGACGAGGAACTGGCCGGTCAACTGCAATCGCGGGCCCGTAACTTCCTGGAGGCGGAAACCGTGCGCCTGACCGAACAGCGGCGTGAATTGGGCGTCACCGACGCACTTGCGGAACTGCCGGGACTGACCTTGCAGATGCTGGTCAAGCTGGGCGAGAGCGAGATCAAGACCATGGATGACTTTGCCGATCTTGCGTCGGACGAACTGACGGATGCCGAAGAAGGCATTCTGGCATCTTTCGAGATCCGGGAATCGGAGGCCAATGAGATGATCATGAAGGCGCGCGTGGCGGCGGGCTGGTTCACCGAAGAAGAACTGCTTGCGGCCGAGCAGGAAAAACTCGAAGCCGCCGAGGCGGCCGCCGCGCAAGCCGAAGGAGCCGCTGAAACAGCGGCCCTTTCAGAGGCTTGAGGCAGGTGCCGCCGGAATGGTTGCAACGCAAAATATCGACCCATCCGACCGGGATGAAGCGGGGCGCCGCGGCGCGCCGTTGACGCGGCGCTGCATCGTATCGAACCAGTGCAAACCGGTTGCCGATATGGTGCGCTTCGTCATTGCGCCGGATAATTCGGTGGTGCCGGATATTACCGGCCGGCTGCCTGGACGCGGAATTTGGTTGAGCGCCGACCGTATCGCCATTAAGACGGCGTGCGCGCGAAACCTTTTTGGCCGCGCGGCGCGCCGCGCGGTCCATGTCGACGCCGAGGTTGCCGACCGGGTGGAGGCTTTGCTGGCCCGCCAGTGCATCGATTTGCTCGGGCTTGCGCGCCGGGCTGGCCAGGCGGTGTGTGGATTTGAAAAAGCGCGTGGCTGGTTGCGCAACGGGCGAGCGGCATTGCTGCTGGCGGCGTGCGACGGCGCGGTTGACGGCCGGGAGAAACTTCGGCGAATTGCCCGTGATCTGCCTATAGTGTCGGTGCTTCACGCCGCCGAAATGGGTATTGTGTTCGATCGTGAGCGGGCGGTGCATGTCGCCGTGGCGCCAGGTGGCCTGGCCGAGAAACTGGCGCGGACGGCCTCGTCGGCTTCGCGCCTGGCTTCCTCTTCGGTGCGCCGCGCTTGTTCCTCGCCCCGTTTCCTGGCCGCTTCTTCCTCGATACGGC
>PTKA01000018.1 GCA_002937525.1 Alphaproteobacteria bacterium MarineAlpha10_Bin3 | reverse complement strand
CTTGCCACCCTAAAAGATTATCGTTATCGATTAACTTCATGCGCGCATCGTCATCGACGCACAGGATCCAGACGAACTGGACGCGCTGATGAATGAAACTTAACGAATAAGGCGGCTTGGGGGCCGGTCATGCGGTGCGCAATTTGCCAGTGCCGCGGCGGCATATTAAGCTTGCCGGCGACATCACGGGAGGGACGGCATCGTGGGCATTCGGGTAGCCATGGTTGGCTGTGGCGCGGTTGGCGGCTTCACCGCCGGGCATATGGTGCGCAACGGCGTCGATGTGACGTTGATCGACGCCTGGCCGGACCATGTGGCCAAGATGAACCGGGACGGTCTGTCGCTGCGCGGCGTCACCGAACAGGAAAGCTTCGATGTGCCGGTCCGCGCGATCGGCATTACCGAGGTCCAGAACCTGCAAAAGGAAGGCCCCTTCGATGTCGCGTTCATTTCGACCAAATCATATGAATCGCAGTTCGCCGCCAGCCTGATAAAGGATTACCTGGCGCCGCGCGGCTTCGTCGTCTCGTTGCAGAACGCGATCAACGAGGAACGCATCGCCAGCGTCGTTGGCTGGCACCGGGTGGTCGGCTGCATCGCCTCCTCGATCAGCGCCGAGCTGGAAGCGCCAGCTTTTATCCAGCGCCATGTCCCGATCCGGGGCGACAGCTACACCGTGTTCCGCGCCGGCGAAGCGCATGGCCGCATCACCGAACGGGTCGAGCTGGTCGCCGAGTTGATGCGCCATACCGACAGCGCCATGGCGACCCGCGACCTGTGGGGCGAGCGATGGTCCAAACTGGTGGTCAATTCCAGTCATAACGGCCTGTCGGCGGCCACCGGGCTGGGCGGCAACGGCATGGCGACGCACGATGCCGCGCGCCGGGTCCAGATCCGCATGGCGGCCGAATCCATCCAGGTCGGCCAGGCGCTCGGTCATGTATTGCATGTGAAGAAGGGCACCGAACCGGCGCAATGGATCGCCGCCGCAAAGGGCGACGCCAAGGCGATGCAGGGGATCGAGGATCTGCTGCTGGCTGAGGTCGGATCGAGAGGCGAAGGCCAGCGCCCGTCGATGGGCCAGGACATGCTAAAAGGCCGCAAGACCGAAATCGCCGAAATCAACGGCCATGTGGTTGAAAAGGGCGCCGAGGTCGGCATTGCCACGCCGCTCAACGCCGCCATGGTCGATCTGGTGCAGCGCTGTGAGCGCGGCGAAATTGCGCCCGATCCAAAAAATATCGAAGCCTGGTAAGCGGGGGAAAAACGATGGGCAAACGGATCGCGATTATTGGCGCTGGCGCGGTTGGCGGCCATGTTGGCGGCCATATGGCGGCTAATGGCGAGGATATCGTCTTTATCGATGGCTGGCCCGAACATGTCGATGCGATGAACCGTGACGGCCTGCATCTGACCGGCGTGACGGCGGCCGAGGAGATCACGGTGCCGGTGAAAGCGCTGCATATGAGCGACGTGCAATCGCTGTCGAAGGGCCGGCCGATCGATATCGCCTTCATCTGCGTGAAATCCTACGACACCCAATGGGCGACCCATCTGATCAAGCCCTATCTTGCGCCGGATGGCTTCGTCGCCTCCCTGCAGAACTGCATGAACGAGGAATTCATCGCCGCCATCGTCGGCTGGGGCAAGGTCGTCGGCTGTATCGCGGCCAAGATATCGGTTGAGCTGCGCGGCCCGGCGCATGTCAACCGCAACGTGCCGCTGCATGGCAATGCGCATACCGTGTTCCGCGCCGGTGAGGTGCATGGCGAGGATACGCCCCGGATCCGCGAGGTCGCGCGGCTATGCGCCTATACCGACAGCGCCATGGTGACCGATAATCTGTGGGGCCAGCGATGGAGCAAGCTGTGCCTGAACGCCAGCGGCAACGGGGTTTCGGCCTCCTCCGGGCTGGGCGCCGCCGATATCGCCAACGATCCGCATCTGCGCCTGGTCAAGATCAAGCTGGCGGCGGAATCGATCCGTGTCGGCCGGGCGGCCGGCTTCACTTTGGAAAAGATGGCGGGCATCGCCGGCGATGTGTATGAGGCCGCCGCCGATGGCGACGCGGCGGCGCGCAAGATAATCGATGACGCCATGATCGCCGCCGGCCAGAAGGGTAATCCCGACGCCCGCCCGTCGATGGGCCAGGACATGGCCAAGGGCCGCCGCACCGAAATCGACTATATGAATGGCCTGGTCGTCGCCAAGGGCCAGGAAAACGGCATCGAGACGCCGACCAACGAGGGGCTGATCGCCGCGGTCAAGAAGGTCGAACGCGGCGCGGCGGTTGCCGATGCCGGTCTTCTGGCGGGGCTTTAGTTATCTTCGATCCGCAGCGGAATGAAGCGCATATCGCCTTTCTTGTCGATCAGCAATAGTACCATCTTGCGGCCCTTCTCGCGGGCCCGATCCACATGCTTGCGCACATCGGCGGGCGTGACGACGGGTTCCTGATTCACTTCGACGATGATGTCGCCGGGAATCAGGAATTTTTCCGCCGCATCGCTTTCCTTGCGGACGCTGGTAATGACGACGCCCTTGGCATCCTCGTCGATTTCGAATTTCTTGGTCAGCTCAGGGGTAACCGGCGACAAGGCCAGTCCCAGGGCATCGACGACGACGCGGCTAACCTTGCCGGCCTTGTCGCGCCGCCCGCTCAGCGCCCGCAGCGACGCCTGATCGACCTTTTCCAGCTCGCCGAGCCGTACGGTCAGATCGATTTCCTTGCCGTCGCGCCAGACCCGGACCGGGACATCCTTGCCGACATTGGATTCGGCCACCATGCGCGGCAGTTTGCGGCTTTGGGTGACGTCGCCATTATCGAACTGGATAATCACGTCGCCCTGCTTCACGCCGCCCGCTTCGGCCGGGCTGTTCTTCATCACCCCGGCGACCAGCGCGCCGCGCGGGCCGTCGAGACCCAGGCTTTCGGCGATTTCCGGCGAGACGGTCTGAATGCGCACGCCAAGCCAGCCCCGGCGCGTGGTGCCGAATTCCCGCAACTGCCCCAGTACGTTCTTGGCGATGTTGGAGGGGATCGAGAACCCGATGCCGATGCTGCCGCCCGACGGGGACAGGATCGCGGTGTTGATGCCGATGACCGCGCCGTCCATATCGAACAGCGGTCCGCCGGAATTGCCCCGGTTGATCGGCGCATCGGTCTGAATGTAATCGTCATAGGGGCCGGACCGGATATCGCGGCCGCGCGCTGAGATGATCCCGGCGGTTACCGTGCCGCCAAGGCCAAGTGGATTGCCGATGGCAATGACCCAGTCACCGACGCGGGCCTTGGCTGAATCGCCGAAGGCGACGGCGGTCAACTTTTCCGCAGCTTCGATCTTCAGCAGCGCCATGTCGGTTTTCTTGTCGCGGCCGACGATCTTGGCCTTGTAGCGCTTGCCGCTCTGCAAAATCACGGTGATTTCGTCGGCGCCTTCGATGACATGGTTGTTGGTGACCACATAGCCTTGCGTGTCGATGATGAAGCCGGAACCGAGCGAGGTTGCGTTGCGCGGCGGGTGCTGCGAGCCGCCACCGCGGCGGTTGAACTGATCGAAGAAATCGCGGAACGGCGACCCTTCGGGAAATTGAAACTGCGGCGCTTGCGGTCCCTCGGCCTCGGCGCTCTGTTTGGCTTTTTGCGTTGTCGAGATATTGACCACCGCCGGCAGCAATGTTTCGACCAGATCGGCAAAACTATCGGGCGCGCCGCGGGCGTCGGCTGGTGCCGGCAGCCATGTCAACAGCGCCGCCACCGGCACGATGAGCAGCCAGCGAACCGATGCCACGCCACTGGCGCGGATGCTATGGATCGACTCAGGTAAGTGATCCACGAATGTCCTCCATAATCCTTGAATGGCCCGCAACGGGGCTCGTTCCCTTGGCTTCGCCATGTGGGAGCCGGCGGCGCGCGAGTCAATCGCCGAGCCAATCATGCCATCAATATATCACTATTTGGCCGCAATTAAGGCAATCCGTCCATCTGGCTAGCAGTTCAACGCCGAATCAGCCACACAATCGCGAAACCGAGCGCCAACGCCGCAATCCCGCCGTAGCGCAGCACCGTCGGCGGGATTTCCAGCGCGCCGCGCATCATGCGCTGCATTCCTTGCGGAAACAGCGCATACAGCGCGCCTTCGATCACCAGGATCAGCGCCAGCGCCGTGACGAAATCAGTCACGGGCCGGCATCTGGGCTATTTGGCCTTCCCGTCGATGTTGTTGAAGTAGAGGAAGAAATCGCTGTTCGGCGACAGCACCATCGTGGTGTCGTTGCCCGCCAGGTTTTTCTCGTACTCGCGCAAGGACCGGTAGAACTGGAAGAATTCGGTGTCCTGGTTGTAGGCCCGGCCCAGAATCAGGTTGCGTTCGCCATCGCCTTCGCCGCGCAATTGCTCCGATATGCGCGTCGCCTCGGCCAGGAGAATGGTTTTTTCCCGATCGGCGTTGGCGCGGATTTTCTGGGCGATCTCGCCGCCCTCGGCGCGCAGTTCGCGCGCTTCGCGTTCGCGTTCGGTGCGCATCCGGTTGAACACCGCCTGGCTGGTTTGCGGCGGCAGATCGGTCCGGCCGATCCGGATGTCGATGATCGAGATGCCCAGCGTTTCGGCCTTCAGGGAAACTTCGGCCTGAATCTGGTTCATCAAATCGCCGCGTTTGGTCGACAGCAAATCGGTGAGCGACGTCTTGGCGATCACGGCGCGAACCGACGAATTGACGATATTGCCAAGCCGGTCGCGCGCCGTCGCTTCGCTGCCCAGAACCTTCAGGAACTTCAGGGCGTCGGAAATCCGGTAGCGGGCGAAGGCATCGACCTTGATGCGTTTCTTGTCGGTGAGCAGGAGTTCGAATTCCGGTGGATCGAGGTTCAGGGTCCGCCGTTCGTACACGCGGACGTTTTGCAGGAACGGAATCTTGAAGTTCAGCCCCGCCTCGGTGATGACCCGCACCGGGTTGCCGAATTGCAGCACGATCGCCTGTTCGGTCTGATGGATCGTGAACAGCGCCGAAGACACCAGGACGCCGCCGATGACGACGACAATTCCGATAATCGCGAGTGTGATCTTATTCATGAGATGATCTTTCCAGTCGTCTAATTGCTAGACGCATTGCTGTCTTGCCGCTTTTGTATTTCGGGCAGCGGCAGGTAGGGAACGACGCCGGGGCCGCCGCCCTTCTGGTCGATGATGATCTTGCGCGCCTGACCCAGGACCGCGCCGATGGTTTCCAGATACATCCGCTTGCGCGTGACCTCCGGCGCGACCAGATAGGCCTTATAGACCGAGGTAAAGCGGTCGGCTTCGCCGCGCGCTTCCTGGATTTGCTGTTCGCGGTAGGCCGTGGCCTGCTGGATGTCCTTGGTCGCCAGGCCGCGCGCTTCCGGCACGATGGAATTGGCGTAGGCTTCGGCTTCATTTTGCAGCCGCGTGCGATCCTGGCGCGCGCGCTGCACGTCGTTGAAGGCGTCGATGACCTCGCCCGGCGGATCGGATTTCTGCAATTGCAGGTTCGTGATCACGATGCCGGCCTTGTAGCCGTCCAGAATCGACTGCATCAGCGCCTTGGTCTTATCCTGTATTTCGTCGCGCCCGACGGTCACGGCCGCGTCGAACTTCGTCTGGCCGACAACCTCGCGCATCGCGCTTTCGGCGACGATCTTCACCGTTGCTTCCTGGCCGCGGATATTGAACAGATAATCCGTCGCATTGCTGATCCGCCACAAAACGGTGAAATCCATATCGACGATGTTCTGATCGCTGGTCAGCATCAGGCTTTCTTCCAGCACGTCGCGTTCGGTATTGCGGCCCCGCGATGTGCCGGCACCCCGGAAACCCACATCCACGCGGCGCGATTCATCGACCTGCGGGGTATAGACCTCGCCGATCGGTGCCGGCAGATTGTAGTGCAGCCCCGGGATGGTCTGATCGACGACCTTGCCGAATATCAGGGCGACGCCCTGCTGCCCCGGCTTGACGGTATAGAATCCGGTGCCAAGCCACACCGCAATGGCAACCGCGGCGACCAGAAAAATCACTTTCGGCGATGCGCCGCCGCCACCGGGCAGCATGCTGCGCACGCGTTCCTGGCCCTTGCGCAGCAATTCCTCGATATCGGGGGGCTGCCCGCCGGATCCACGACCGCCGCCGCCGCCGCCACCCCACGGACCCTGTCCGCCACCGCCGCCGCCACCAGATTGATTTGACCAAGGCATTGTTTGGGTTTCCTTCGAATTTTCGATACAGGTTATTGGAATAAAATGCGCCAGCACCCACGGCGCTCTTTCCAAATCGCCTATGGATCACATATATGTCAGCACACATATAAGGTGACATCGACCGATACGCAAACCCTCCAATTCCGCGCGCCGCCACCTCCCGGAGATACCGCCATGTCCAATGTTACCCAAGAACAGGTTTTCACTGCGTTAAAGACCATTACCGGCCCCGGAAACGACCAGGATATCGTGTCGCTCGGGATCATTTCCGGCCTCGTCGTCAAGGACGGCAATGTCGGATTCGCCATCGAGGTCGACCCGAAACTCGCCGAGCAATTCGAACCGATGCGCAAGGCGGCCGAGCAAGCCGTGGATGCGATCCCCGGCGTGCTGTCGGTCACCGCCGTGCTGACCGCCCACACGGAAGCCGCCGCACCGCAGCAAGCGCCGCCGGGCCGCCAGGAGCGGCCGGTGCAAGCCAAGCAGCTGGTACCCGGCGTGAAACACATCGTCGCCGTCGCGTCGGGCAAGGGCGGCGTCGGCAAATCGACCGTGGCGTCCAACCTGGCGCTGGCGATGGCCGCCAGCGGCCACCGGACCGGCATCCTAGATGCCGATATCTACGGCCCCTCGCAGCCGCGCATGATGGGTGTTAGCGGCCGTCCCGACAGCCCGGACGGCAAGCGGCTCGACGTGATGCAGAATTACGGCGTCAAGGTCATGTCGATGGGGTTCCTGGTGCCGGAGGACACGGCGATGATCTGGCGCGGACCGATGGTCACCAGCGCGTTGCAGCAACTGCTGCGCGACGTGAACTGGGGCGATCTCGACATTCTGATCGTCGATATGCCGCCGGGCACCGGCGACGCGCAGCTCACCATGTCGCAGGATGTGCCGCTGGCCGGCGCGGTCATCGTCTCCACGCCGCAGGACATCGCTTTGCTGGACGCCCGCAAGGGGTTGAATATGTTCCGCAAGGTCGAGGTTCCCGTGCTGGGGATCATCGAGAATATGAGCTATTTTACCTGCCCGCATTGCGGGGAGCGGTCCGATATCTTCAGCCATGGCGGCGCCAGGGAAGAAGCCTCCCGGCTCGGCATCGATTTTCTCGGCGAAATCCCGCTCGATATCGAGATCCGCGAGACCTCCGATGGCGGCCGGCCGATCGTCGTCAGCAATCCCGACAGCCCGCACGCCAAGGCGTTCCGCGCCATCGCCGACGCGATCTGGGACAAGGTCGATAGCGGGTCCGGGCGGGCGATGCCCACTATCGTGATGCAATAACCGGCGATGCGGCGCTGCTGGCCGGTTCTGGCGGCGTTCGCGGCACTGGCGGCGGCGGCACCGGTGGCGGCCGACCCGCCGGCCGATGCGTTACGCCGGATCAATGCCTACCGGGTTGAAATCGGCGCGCCGCCCCTGCGCATGGAGGCGCGCCTGACCCAACTGGCGCGCGGCCATGCCCGCGATATGGTCAAGCGGCAGTATTTCGACATCAAGTCGCCGGCCGGGACGACGCTGCGCACCCGGCTGCTGCGGGCCGGATACGCCTTTCGGCAGGCCGCCCAGCAGATCGCCGTGGGCTATGCCGATGGCCGCGTCATCGTCGAGCGCTGGTTCGAGGACGGCGATAGCCGCCAGGCCCTGCTGAATGCCTCGTTCAGCGAAATCGGCATCGGCTATGCGCGGCGCGGTTCCGGAATACTGGATCATTACCGGGCCGGCGTGCTGGCGCAACCGACGCACAAGGTTGCCGCCGACTGGCGGCGCGAGGTGCTGGCGCTGGTCAACCGGTTCCGCGCCCGCCACCGGCTCAAGGCGTTGCGGCTCGATGCGTCCTTGAACCGGGCAGCACAGGCCCATGCCGACGATATGGCGGCGCGCGATTATTTCGGCCATGTGACGCCGGACGGACGCAATGTCGGCGACCGCGCGACACGGGCCGGTTATCGCTGGGCCAGCGTGCTGGAAAACCTCGCCGCCGGGCAAGGCACGCCCTCCGAAGTGGTCGCCGGGTGGATCGGGTCGCCGTCGCACCGCCGCGCGCTGCTGGCGCGCGACATCGACGACGCCGGCATCGGTTACCGCTTCCTTGCCCGCGACGGCGGCCGCACCCGCCAGAACCACTACTGGACGCTCGATATGGGCCGCAAGCGTTCTATCGGTGCGCGATGATATTCAGTTCGGGATCAGATCGTTCAGCGGCAGGGAAAACACCAAAGTCAGCGTTTCGGTGCCCGGATTGTCGGATGAGATCGACGCGTTCGAGATGTGATGAAACGCAATTCCCAGCCGCGCGCGGCTGTCGAAGCGGTAGGCCAGCTCGACCCCGGAGCGGAATTCGATCACCGAGCCAAGTTCCTTGCCGTCGCCATCGGCGTATAGCCCCACCGCCACGTTCGGCGTGAACACGATGCGGTTGCCGAAAATAACGTCGATCATCAACCCGGCATAGCCGTACAGCGCCGCGTCGGTGGTCGCCATGACGCCGCCGAACGGCTTCACGGTCCAGTCTTTCCAGTTGGAACGGTATTCGAGGTTGAACTGACCGGCGGTGCGGTCGTCGTTCACGTCGTAGACGCCGGCTTGAAACGAAATGAAGGCAGGTTCTTCGCCGGCCATCGTCCCGCCGGAAGCCAGCGCCAGCGCCGCCGCGACCGATATCTTCGCCCCGTGCATCATTGCCGTATCCACCCTCCACCGAACGGGGATAATACGATGCCAGCCGACCCGTGCAAGCGCGTTATGCCGCCAGCGTCTTGAAGCGTTCGGTCGCCACGACCAGGGCGCGCCGGATGCCGGGCTCCATCGCCGAGTGGCCGGCATCGGGAACGATGATGTATTGCGCGTCGGGCCAGGCGGCGGCCAGCGCATCGGCGGCGTCGATCGGGCAGACCATGTCGTATCGCCCCTGCACGATTGCGCCGGGAATGCCTTTCAGGCGGCCGGCGTTTTCCAGCAGCGTCCCGTTGGTCAGGAAACAGTCATTGACGAAGTAATGCGCCTCGATCCGGGCCAGGCAGAGCGCATTGGCCGGGTCGGCGGCGGCCGCCGTGGTGTCTGGGATCGGCAGCAAGGTCGAACAGGCGCTTTCATACCGGCTCCACGCCAGCCCGGCGGGCAAATGAACGTCCGGGTCGGGATCGGTCAGGCGCCGGTAATAATGGGTCAGCAGATCGCCGCGTTCGTCTGCCGGCAGGAATTGCGAAAATTGCCGCCAGGCTTCCGGAAATATCCGCTTCATGCCGGTCAGGAACCAATCGATTTCATCGCGGCGGCACAAAAAGATGCCGCGCGAGATCACGCCCCGGCAGCGTTGCGGATAGCTTTGCGCGTAGAACAGCGCCAGGCTCGATCCCCAGGAACCGCCGAACAGCAGCCATGATTCGATGCCAAGCTCGATGCGCAGCGCCTCGATATCGGCGACCAGTTTTTGCGTCGTATTGTTGGTAAGATCGCCCGCCGGGGTGGATCGGCCGGCGCCGCGCTGGTCGAAAATGACGATGCGGTAATGCTTCGGATCGAAAAACCGCCGGTTCGTCGGCGTCGCACCCGCACCGGGTCCGCCATGCAGGAACAGGACCGGCGCGCCCTCTGGGTTGCCGCTTTGCTCCCAATACAATTCATGGGGCGGATCGACCTTCAGCCGGCCCCGTGAATAGGACTCGATTTCCGGGAACAGGTCTCTCCGGCTCATGATGATCTACTCCGCGCCCGCAAATTCGCTCTAAACTGTCGCGGGGATAGTGCAAAACCGCCGATAGCGCCACGGAAAACGACATGCAGCGATTCGTCCTTGTGTTCTTGTTGGCGATCGTCGCCGGGCCGGTCTGGCCGGCGCCGTTGACGCAAGACGGATCGGGGCGCGTGGCCACGGTCGTCGATGGCGATACCCTGATCCTCGACGATGGCCGCGAGGTCCGGCTGGTCGGCATCCAGGCGCCGAAATTGCCGCTGGGGCGGCGCAATTTCAAGACCTGGCCGCTGGCCGAAAAAGCCAAGGCGGCGCTTGGCACCTTGACGCTTGGCAAAATCGTGACCCTGTCTTATGGCGGCCGGCGGAAG
>PTKA01000179.1 GCA_002937525.1 Alphaproteobacteria bacterium MarineAlpha10_Bin3 | reverse complement strand
ACGGCGGCTCGCGGCGTGGGCGGCGCATTACCAGGCGTTCTTTTCGGCGGTGCCCGATCTGTTCCGGCGGCGGATGCTTATCGGCATGGCGCGCCAGGCGCGGCATCTTGGCCGCGTCGCCGGCCGCGAGGTCGATGGCGAGGCGCGGATCGCCGCGATCAAGGGATTGGTGATTGCCGGACTCTGTATTCCCGGTCAAGACGCCCTGCTGACGCGCGCCCTACAGCTGCTGGAAGGCGAATTGGCGCGTCAAATCGACGTCAATGGTGGCCATGCCGGACGCAGCCCGGCGCGCCAGCTTGCGCTGTTGTGCGACCTTGTCGATATGCGCGCGGCCCTGTCCGCCGGGCGCCAATATACGCCGCCGGCGCTCGATGACGCCATCGCCAAGACGGCTGGCATGGTGCGGTTTTTCCGTCACGGCGATGGCGGTCTGGCCAATTTCAATGGCGGCGGCGCCAGCGGTCCGGTTGCGATCGACCGCGTACTGGATATGGCCAATGCGCGCGGACGGATGCCACGCCAGCCAATCCAGCACGGGTTCGAGCGGCTGGTGGCCGGAAAATTGCTGGTCATCGCCGATACCGGCATTCCGGCGGCGCCCGGCTTCGATAGCGGCGCACATGCCGGAACGCTGAGCTTCGAAGCCAGCTTCGGCAAGGAACGGCTGATCGTCAATTGCGGCGCCGCTCTGGCGGCCGGACCGCAATGGCGCGCTGCCGCCCGCGCCACCGCAGCCCATTCCACGCTGGCGCTCGAAGACACCAATTCGAGCGAAATCCGCGACGACGGCACGCTCGGCCACCGCCCGCAAACGGTGAATGCGGAGCGCGAGGAAGCGGACGGCAATATCTGGCTGTCGCTCAGCCATGACGGATATGGCGCGGCGTTCGGCCTGATCCATCGCCGCCGGCTCTATCTTGCCGCCAAAGGCGACGAGTTGCGCGGCGAGGACAGCTTGCAACCGGCCGGCACCAGCGAACCGCCGCAAAGCCATGCCTTTGCAATCCGCTTCCACATTCATCCAGCCGTGCGTGTCTCGCTGGCGCAGGACGGCGCGACCGTGGTTTTGCGCCAGTCGGACGGCATCGGCTGGCGCATGCGGGTTGGCGGCGCGCGGATCGATCTGGCCGAAAGCGTCTATTTCGGCGGCGGCGAGGCGCGCCGCACCCAGCAAATCGTCCTTTCTGGCCGCACCGGCGGCACTGCGACGACGGTGAAATGGGCGCTGCGGCGCGAAGGCGCGTGATGCAGCGCCGTTCGGTATAGTCGGGCCATGTTTCTGAGCGCCGCAACCGTCCTGATCGCCAGCCTGATCGCCACCGGCGTGGTCTGGTATTTCCTGCGGCGGCACGCCATTCTCGATCATCCCAATGCGCGGTCAAGCCATGCGTCGCCAGTGCCGCGCGGCGGCGGATTGGCGGTCATCGCCATCCTGGTCTGCGCCTGGGCGTATGTTGCGCCGATGGCGATGCAATTGGAAATCTGGGTCGTTCTGCTGGCGGCGGTGCTTCTGGCCACGGTTTCGTGGATCGACGATCTTCGCTCGCTGTCCCCAATAACGCGGTTGCTGGCCCAGGCTGCGGGCGTGCTGCCGGCGCTGATATGGTTTGCCGATAGCGGCCTTGTTTTTCAGGGATTGCTGCCGCCGCCGCTCGACCTCGCGGCGAGCGCGCTGGCGTGGCTGTGGTTCGTCAATCTGTTCAATTTCATGGACGGCATCGATGCCATTTCCGCCGTCGAGGCGATCAGCATCGGCGGCGGCGTCGCTCTGATCGCCAGCCTTGCGCCAGCATCGGGGCTGGACCCGGCACTGGGCTTGACCCTGGCGGCGGCGGCAATCGGGTTTCTGGTCTGGAATTGGCCGCCGGCCAAGATATTCCTTGGCGATGTCGGCAGCGTGCCGCTTGGTTTCCTGCTGGGCTGGCTGTTGCTCAAGCTGGCGGCCAGCGGATATTGGGCGCCGGCCTTGATTTTACCGCTGTATTATCTGGCCGACGCCACCATCACCCTGGTGCTGCGCGCCGCGCGGCGCGAACCGGTCTGGCAAGCGCACCGCCAACATTATTATCAGCGCGCCGTGCAGCGCGGCCGCAGTCACGGCCGCGTCAGCGCCGCCATCGCCGCCGCCAACCTGCTGCTGGCCGCGCTCGCCGTCCTGTCCCTCACGCAGCCCTGGATCGCATTGGGTCTTGGCGGGCTGGTCACCGCCATTCTGCTGGTCTGGCTTTCGAGATAGGCGCGGGCTTGCCTCTCTTGCCGCAGGAGACTAAGTAAGGCCGCGATATGACCAGACGTTCATTCCTGAAAGTAAGGCGCGCCAGGATCGCTTTTTTGCATGACGTCCTGATGGCGGCGGCCTCGTTTCCCCTATCGCTTTTTTTGCGGGTCGGGAACGAAATGCCCTATTTTGCGCGCTCGTTCCTGTTCGAGGGAACCTTGATGTTCACCGCCGTCGCCGCCGGGGTGTTCTGGTTCGCCGGGCTGTATCGGGGCATCTGGCGCTACGCTTCGGTGAAGGATCTGGTGGCGCTGACGCGCGCGGTATCGCTGGTGGTTCTGATATTCCTGCCGCTCTTGTTCCTGTTCACGCGCTTGCAGGACGTGCCGCGTTCGCTGCCATTGATTAACTGGTTCGTGTTGCTGGCCTTGCTGGGCGGCCCGCGCTTCTTGTACCGGTTGTTCAAGGACCGGCGGCTCGAACAAGGGCAGGCGGCAAACGGCTTGCCCCGGATTCCGGTCCTGCTGATCGGCGCCGGCGATCAGGCCGAGTTGTTCATCCGCGAACAAGCCCGCAACCGGAACGCTGCTTACCGGGTAATTGGCGCGGTCGATGAATCCGGCGGCAGGGTCGGACGTGAAATCCACGGCGTCCCGATCCTCGGCCGGCTGGAAGACATCGACGCCATCATCGCCGACCAGCTCGAAACCAAACCGCACCGGATGATCCTCACCAAGGAACGCTTTGACGGCGACACGGTGCGCAATTTACTGACGCTGGCCGACGCGCATGGCATGACCTTGGCGCGGTTGCCGCGGATGTCCGAACTTCGCGATGGCGTCGGCGACCGTCTCGAAATTCAGCCGGTCGCGGTGGAAGACCTGCTGGGGCGGCCGCGCACGGTGCTGGACCGCGACGCGATGCGCGAATTGATTACCGGCCGGCGGGTTCTCATCACCGGGGCCGGCGGCACCATCGGATCGGAACTGGCGCGCCAGATCGCCGCGATCGGACCCGGCGCGCTGATCCTGCTCGACCATTCGGAATATCTGCTCTACGAAATCGACATGGCGCTGGCCAAAGCCCATCCGGCACTCGACCGCGTGCCGGTTCTGGGCGACGTCCGGGACCGCGGCCGCATCGACGACGTCATCGCCCGCGAGAAACCCAACCTTGTGTTTCACGCCGCCGCCCTGAAGCATGTGCCCATGGTCGAGCGCAACCCGAATGAAGGCGTGCTCACCAACGTCATCGGCGGCCGCAACGTCGCCGATGCTTGCCGCGCCGCCAACGTCGAGTTGATGGTGCAGATCTCGACCGACAAGGCGGTCAACCCGGCCAATGTGATGGGCGCAACCAAGCGGCTGGCCGAAGGCTATTGCCAGGCCCTCGACATGGCCGGGCGGGCGGCCGGCGGAACCCGGTTCGCCATCGTCCGGTTTGGCAATGTTCTGGGATCGACCGGATCGGTCGTGCCGCTGTTTCAGCGTCAACTGGCGCAAGGCGGCCCGCTCACCGTGACCGACCCGGACATGACCCGCTATTTCATGACCGTGCGCGAAGCCGTGGAACTGGTGCTGCAAGCCTCGGCGTTAGGCCAAAGCGAAAGCGAAGGACACATCTTCGTCCTCGACATGGGAAAGCCGGTCCGCATTCTCGATCTGGCTCACCAGATCATCCGCCTCGCCGGATTGCAACCAGGAATCGACATAGCAATCGAAATTATCGGCCTCAGGCCGGGCGAAAAATTTCACGAAGCCTTGCTGCATGACGCCGAGGAATCGGTGCCGACGCGCTGCGAAGGGTTGATGCTGGCGCGGCCGCGTATCGCCGATCTGGCCTTGATGACGAACACTTTCGACGAGCTGGAACAATCGGCACGGGCGCGGGACACGGCGCGGACGCTGGCTTTGCTGCATTCCCTGGTTCCTGAATTCGAAGGCGGCGGTGCCAACACGGCCGCCGCCGCACAATAATCCCGACGATGGAGTAAATCACGATGCCAGACGGCAAAATTTCCCGTGCCTTGATTTCGGTCTCCAACAAGACCGGTCTGGCGGAATTCGGCGCGTTTCTTTCCGCCCGGGGGTTCCGGCTGCTCTCCACCGGCGGTTCGGCCCGCGCGCTGCGCGACGCCGGTCTTGCCGTGCAGGACGTTGCCGACCACACCGATTTCCCGGAGATTCTCGACGGCAGGGTGAAAACGCTACACCCGAAAATCCATGGTGGAATCCTAGCCCGCCGCGATCTGGATTCCCACCGCATGGCGATGGAAGCGCATGACATCGCGCCGATCGACCTGGTCGTGGTCAATTTGTACCCGTTCGAGGAAACCGTGGCGCGCGGCGCCGGTTTCGACGAATGTGTCGAGAACATCGACATTGGCGGCCCCGCCTTGATCCGGGCGGCGGCGAAGAACCATGAATTCGTGACCGTGATCGTCGATCCGGCCGATTATGCGCGGGGGATGGCGCAGATGACGGCGCAAGACGGCGCGCC
>PTKA01000178.1 GCA_002937525.1 Alphaproteobacteria bacterium MarineAlpha10_Bin3 | reverse complement strand
GACCGGTTGCGAGCGCATGTCGGCCAGGCGCGCGAATTGCTGGCCATGGATGATGCCGTCGGCCGGCGGCTCGATTTCCTGTGTCAGGAATTCAACCGCGAAGCCAACACGCTGTGTTCCAAATCAGGCGATGTGGCGATGACCCGGGCCGGGCTGGCGCTGAAAGCGGTCATCGACCAGCTTCGCGAGCAGGTGCAAAATGTCGAGTGAATTTCCCCATGCCGTGCGGCGGCGCGGCCTGATGCTGGTCCTTTCATCGCCGTCCGGTGCCGGCAAGACGACGATTTCGCGCGAAATACTGGCCCAGGACGCCAATATCGTCATGTCGGTATCGGCGACGACCCGGCCAAGGCGGCCCGGCGAACAGGACGGCGTGAACTATAATTTTACCGACCTGACGGCGTTCAACCTGATGGTTAACCGGCGAGAATTGCTGGAATACGCCAAGGTCTTCGATAATTACTACGGTACCCCGGCGGCGCCGGTGGAAGTGTTGCTGAGCGGGGGGCGCGATGTGCTGTTCGATATCGACTGGCAGGGCACCCAGCAACTGGCGGAACAGGCGCGCGACGATCTGGTCAGCGTATTCATCCTGCCGCCCTCGATGGTGGAACTCGGACGCCGGCTCGAATCCCGCGCCCAGGACAGCGCCGAGGTCGTCGCCCTGCGCATGGCCAAGGCGGCAGACGAGATGACCCATTACGCCGAATACGACTATATCGTCATCAATCGCGACGTGGCGCAAAGCGTCGCCCAGACCCTGGCGATACTGCAAGCCGAACGGCTGCGCCGCGACCGTCAGATCGGGCTCGGCGAATTCGTCAAGGGATTGCGTCAGGGTTAGCCATGGCGTAGGCGCGGGCCAGCGCGGCAAAACCGGCAATATCGACGGTCTCGGCCCGGGCGGTCGGGTCGATATCGGCCGCTTTCAGCAAGGCCAGTGGATCGGTTTTTAAGGACTTGAGGGCGCCGCGCAGCATCTTGCGGCGTTGACCGAACGCGGCCGCGGTGACCGCTTCGAGCGCTGCCTGATCGGCCGGAAAGGGTGGGTTTGCATACGGAATGAGCGCGATAACCGCCGACGCCACCTTCGGCGCCGGGGTGAAGGCGCGGGCCGGAAGGTTGAGCAGTTTCGCCGTCCGGCAGCGCCAGTTGGCGATCACCGATAGCCGGCCATAGGCGGGTTCGCCGGCGTGCGCGGTAATCCGGTCGGCGACTTCGCGCTGGAACATCAAGGTCATGCCAGCGAAGGCCTCCGCCTTGGTCAGCCAGTCGATCAGCAAGGGGGTTGCGACATTGTAGGGCAGGTTGGCGACGATGCGGCGCGGGGCATCGCCCAGCGTGGCGATGTCGATTTCCCGCGCATCGGCGGCGATGATTTCCAGCCGTCCCCCGGCGGCGTCGCGCAGTTCCGCCAGGGCCTCGATGCAGCGCGGATCGCGTTCGATGGCGATAACGCGTGCCGCACCCGCCCCAAGCAAGGCGCGGGTCAGGCCGCCGGGTCCTGGCCCCACCTCGATGACGGTGCCTTTGCCAAGATTGCCGGCGGCGCGCGCGATGCGGAAGGTCAGGTTGAGATCGAGCAGGAAATGCTGACCGAGCGATTTGCGCGCATCCAGCCCGTGATGCGCGATGACCGTCCGCAGGGGCGGCAGCGAGTCGATCGGATCGCGGCGTTCAGACACCGGCCGGTTCGTGGTGCGGCGTACCGGCCTTGCGCCGGGCGGCGATTGCGGCCGCCATCTTCAGCGCCGCAATCAGGCTGTATGCGTGGGCCACGCCGGTCCCCGCGATTTCGAACGCGGTGCCGTGATCCGGCGAGGTGCGCACGAAGGGCAGGCCCAGCGTGATATTCACCGCGGCGCGAAAATCGACGGTCTTGACCGGTATCAGCGCCTGATCGTGATACATGCAGACTGCGGCGTCATAGCCCGCGCGGGCGGCTTCGTGAAACAGCGAGTCGGCGGGTGCCGGGCCGCGCACCGACAGACCGGCTTGTTGGAGTTGTTCGACCGCCGGGGCGATGATCTCGATTTCCTCGCGGCCCATGGTGCCGCCTTCGCCGGCATGCGGGTTCAGCCCGCTCACCACGACGTGCGGATCGGCGATGCCGAAATCGTGGCGCAGCGCGTCGATCGTGGTGCGGGTGACGGCGACGATTGCCGCCTTGGTGACGGCGGCGATGGAATCCCGTAGCGCGATATGCACGCTGAGCGGAACCACGCGCAACCCGGCGCAGGCCAGCATCATGACCGCGTTCGACCCGTCGCCGGCCAGCTCGGCAAGATAGTCGGTGTGTCCATTGTGCCGGAAACCGGCCTTGCTCAAGGTCAGTTTATGGATCGGGTTGGTGACCAGCGCCGATGCCCGGCCGGCAACGACGAAATCGACCGCATCGTCGATCGACGCAATCACCGCACCCGCATGGGCTGGATCGGGCGATCCGGGTACGCACGCCGTTGCCAGCGGCCGCGCCAGTACCGGCGGTCCATGCACAAAGGCGTCCAGCGCTTCCTCCGGCGCGCCGATGGGAATGGCGCAAACCGGCCAGTCCAGGTGCCGGGCCAGCGCGGTCAGCCGGTCCGGGTCGTCGATCATGAAAAACGGCGGTACGTTATCCGCCTCGCGGGCAAGCCACGCCTTGAGCGCGATTTCACCGCCGATGCCGGCCGGTTCCCCCATCGTGAGCGCAACCGGCAGGGGCATGTCAGCCGCGCAGATCGACATAGGCCGAACGGCGCAGATCGCGAAGATAGCGCCGCGCCAGTAAATTGAACTGTTTACCGCGCAATTGATTGCGCACGTCGCGTCGGCTCGGCAATTTGATTTTGGGGTTGCTGCGCGAACACACCGTCAGGATCAGCAGCTTACCAGCCGGCGACAGCACCGGCGCGCTGGGTGTGCCGATTTTCAGGTCGCGAACTGCGCCGCGCATCGCCTTGGGCAGGTCGCGGAGCTTGATTTTGCCAAGCGCGCCGCTTTCCTTGGTGCCGGCCGATTTGGCGGCCGCCGGCAGATCGGCGCAACTTGAAATGGACGCCCGGATTTTTTCCACCAGGGTCTTTTGGGCCGCAATTTCAGCCGGCGTGGCGCCCGGTTCCACGGGCAGCGCAATCTGGTGCAGTTCGACAATGGCGTCATCGGCGCCCTGCAAACTGGCCTGGCGGCGGTCGCGCAGATGCAGCAGATAAAACCCGGCCGTGGTCCGAATTGGGCCGACAATATCGCCGGGCGCCATGGCCGTGATGGCGTCGTCGAGTTCCCGGTTGAGCTGGCCGGTTTGAATCCAGCCAAGATCGCCACCGACCGATGCGCTGATGCTTAGTGAAAAGTTGCGCGCCAGGGCGGAAAACCCGGCCCCGCTCCTGGATTGTTCGAGCAGCCGGAGCGCCGTCGCCCGAACCTGTTCTTCGCGATCGGGGCCGTCGATCGACAGGAATATTTCCGAAACACGGTATTGCGGTTGGTTGAGAAGCGTCTTGATCCGGTGGATTTCATCGTCGATCGCATCGTCGCCGATCCGGTTTTCGCGCCGCAAGCGCCGGCTGACCGTGCGGCTCCAGGCGATGTCGGATTCGAGCTTGCGGCGCAATGTGGCCTGCGATATGCCCCGGCTGCGCATCAGGCCGGCAAGCGTTCCGGCTGGCATTTTATTATTTTTTTCAAGCCGTTGAATGGCTTTTTCGATATCGCGGGCGCGCACTTTTATGTTCAGCCGGTTGGCTTCCTGAAGGCGCAGTTCCTCGTTGACAAGGTTGCGGAGAATTTCTTTCACCAGGCGCCGCCGGTTATCGGGCGTGTTTGCCATATTGGCCGAAAACATGACGAACTTCATGCGTTCGACAACATCGAGCGCCGATATGACCCGGTCGTTGACGACCGCAGCGATGCGCAGGACATTTTGCGCCTGGGCCGGCGATACGCTGGCGAGCGCCACCCCGAACGCAAGCGCGCACAAGACCAATCGCATGACTTGCCGTGGGTTATTCATCGTCTGTCCTGTAACAGAATTGGCATGATTTAGAAACGCTTTCGGCGGCATCGGCGGCGCGTTACTTAGCCGCCGTCGTCAGGGAGCCCAGATTCTTGAAGGTGAGCCGGAAGAATATCTTGTCGGAGGGGTCAAAATCCGCGTCCTGGGTAAACCGGCGTTCCGCATTGGCCGTGAAGATGAAACATTCATCCTCATAGCGGATCTGCATCCCCGAGAACAGGGTGCCGCCATCGTCGCGAAGGTCGCGCTGGGTGCGCAGCGATATCGACCAGAAATCGTCGATCTTGGATTTGAAGGAGAGGCGCAGTTCCTCTCTTTTTTCCACCGCCGCGTCACTGGGGTCATCGTCGATGAAAATCATGCCGTCTTTGTCGATGGTGACGGTCAGTCCCTGTTTTGGTTGGATCGGTTGTGCCTCCGTACGCGGCAGCTGCACGTCGACACCACCTTGCATGATCGGCGCGGTGATCATGAAGATGATCAAGAGGACGAAAGCCACGTCCACCATCGAGGTGACGTTGATCGAGGCTTCGATCGGGAGTTCACCACGCCCGTGCAGACCTTCACGCCCCATGGATCAAATTCTCCCTTCGCGTGCCAGCGTCCCAACGATTTCGTGCGCAAACCCTTCCATCTCACCCGCGAACAATCCGAGGCGATTGACCAGGACATTGTAGGCAATCACGGCCGGGATCGCGACCGCCAACCCGAAAACGGTGGTAATCAAC
>PTKA01000177.1 GCA_002937525.1 Alphaproteobacteria bacterium MarineAlpha10_Bin3 | reverse complement strand
CGGCCGCGCCGCCATCGCATGGTTCACATCTTGTTGTATCGCGGGCATGCTTGATCCATTGTGTGCGCCAAACCCATGGCCGGGTTTTATTCGAATGATGGAGGCCGCGTGTGCGTAGCCTGATTCCGGGCGTGCTCGAAGTAACGAAGCCGAACGGCGCGGCGGCCCCGGTGGTGCTGGATTCGCCGCATAGCGGGACCCAGTATCCCGCCGATTTCGGCTCTATCGCGCCGGCCCATGTCATTCGCAAGGCCGAGGACGCCTTTGTCGACGAATTGTTCGCCGCAGCGCCGCAATGCGGCGCCAGCTTGTTGCGGGCGCTGTTCCCGCGTACCTATATCGATCCGAACCGATCGCTGGACGATATCGACCAGGCGCTGCTGGACGAAGCCTGGCCGGAACCGGTGCGCCCCAGCGAGAAAACGCGCCTGGGGCATGGCCTGGTGTGGCGGATCTGTCCGCCCGACCATGCGATATATGACCGTAAGCTGCCTGTTGCCGAGATGCGCGGGCGCATCGACACCTATTGGCGCCCCTATCATGCGGCCTTGCGCGGTGCGCTGGATGAGGCGCATCGCCGGTTTGGCGCCGTCTGGCACATCAACTGTCATTCGATGCCGACGATGGCGGCGCCCGGTATGTCAAATGCGCCGTCAGGATGGAGCGATTTTGTGCTTGGCGACCGGGACGGCTCCACAAGCGACCCGGAATTCACCAACCTGATTGCCGAGACCCTTCGGGGGTACGGCTATGATGTGCGATTGAACGATCCGTATAAGGGGGTGGAGTTGATTCGCGCCTATTCCGACCCCGGCCGGCGGCGCCATGGCGTGCAAATCGAAATCAACCGCTCGATCTACATGGATGAGTTGAACGTCGAACGCAATGGCGGGTTTGCCGGCCTGCGGGACAATCTGACCCGGTTGACCGAGGTGGTCTGCGCCTATGCCAGGGCGGCGGCCGCCTAGCTTGAAAACTGTTCCTTGAGGATGCGTTCCTGGAGGCTCTGTTCGCGGTCGAACAATATTTTGACCGAAAATTCCGGCGCTTCCCTGATCTCGACAAAGGCGATATCGCGGACTTCGGTTCCATCGGCGACGGCGCTGACCGGGCGCTTTTTCGATTCAAGGACTTCGAAATGGATAACGGCGTCGTGCGGCAACAGCGCCCCGCGCCAACGCCGTGGCCGGAATGCGCTGATCGGCGTCAGCGCCAGGACGCCTGAACCGATGGGAACGATGGGGCCGTGCGCCGACAAATTGTAGGCGGTGCTGCCGGCCGGGGTCGATACCAGGACGCCGTCGCAGATCATTTCCGGCATGCGCTCGACGCCGTCGATCAGGATGCGGATTTTGGCCGCCTGGCGGGTTTCGCGCAGCAACGAAACTTCGTTGATCGCCAGGGCTTCGTGTGTCACGCCGTCGATGTCGGTGCTTTTCTGGCGCAGCGGGACCAGCGACACCGGTTCGGCCGAAGCGATGCGTTTGGGTAAGTCGATTCCTGAATAATCGTTCATGAGGAACCCGACCGAGCCGCGGTTCATGCCGAATATCGCGACGTCGCGGCCCATCACCTCATGCAGGCATTGCAGCAAGAATCCGTCGCCGCCCAGCGCGACGATGACCTCCGCCTCGGCGGAGAGAACATGGTCATAGCGGTTGGAAAGCGCCGCCAGCGCCTCGTTTGCCCTTGGGGACCCCGAACCAAGGAAAGCGATTTTCTTCTCTTGCATGGGGCGACTCCACGGCGATTGGCTTGGTATAAAGCCTTTTCGCTGTTTAACGAGTGGAAGCACAATGATCAAGTATGGCTGGAAAGCGGGCTGCGCCGCTATATTGATCGCCTTGGCGCCGGGTGCCGGCGCCGCCGGCGACCGCCATGCCGGGTACTATTATCCCGAACCCCAAACCCGTGAAGTTTACAAGGCGCGGGCCCGCACCTTGCCCGAAGCCAATCGGCGCTCGCGTATCGCCTTCGTCACCGGCCTGACCAACCGGATGCTGAAAAATCCTTATCCGCCGCAATTTGCGATTTTCGCCAAGGGCACGGAAGCGGAAAAATTGATAATCGTTTCCCTCAACGCCAATACCTACAACACACTCTACCGGATGCGCGGGCTGCTCGCCATGCTGACGGCGGTCGCCCGTTCAACCCCCCTGTTCAAGGAGAATGCGGTACAGACCTATTTCACGTTTTTCGATCTCGCCAAGATGCTGGGCTTCAAGATCATCACGGTCAGCGACGGTCTGGATTTCGCCCATCGGATCGTTATCGAATAGGCAACGCCTTCAATGTCCGAACTCGACGCCATTCTCTTTGCCAATGAAGCATTCTACCATGCCTTTGCCGACGGCGATTCCGCCGCAATGGAGGCGCTATGGGCCAGCCAGACGCCGGTCTGTTGCATCCATCCGGGATGGGGGGCAATCCATGAACGCGATGGCATACTGGAAAGCTGGCGCACGATCCTCGCCGACCCGCCGGATATTTGCTGTGTTGCGCCGCGGCCATATTTATTTGGCGATGCCGCCTTCGTCATCTGCTTTGAAGAGATCGGCGGCGATTATCTGATTGCCACGAACTATTTCATTCGCGAGGACGGGCGGTGGAAGATGGTCCATCATCAAGCGGGACCGACCCGTTTTGCGCCGCCTGTCGATTCCCCGCAAACCGGGCGCTCCATTCACTGATAAAACAGCGCGCGGATGCCGGTTATTTCAGGCCAATGTCGCCCTTGACGAGTTTGAACTTCGAGCCCTTGGTCTTGCCGTCCCGATAGCTCCGGTAGAACTTGCCTTCCTTGCGATGCGTATAACACCGGTCACGCCATTTTTTCCAGTCGTAACACAGCATGTTCTTACCGGTTAGACGCCAGGTACCCTTCTGCTTGCCGCCCTTGGAATCGACGTATTTCACCTTTCCGTCAGCACTGTAATAGATACGGAACAGACGGCCGGAGGGCGCTTTGCCAACCGCAGTATAGCCGGCGTAAAGCGCCTTGTTGTCCTTGAGTGAAACGAGTTTTCCATCGGCGGCGGCAGTGGCGGCGCCGGTCACAAGCATTGCAATCGCGGCAGCTGCGATGGAACAAAGTGCAGTTTTGTTCACTTTCGCCTCCTTCTAGGTCGTACGCCGACGCCCTGTTATGCCGACGCATTACGCCGTATATTGACTGATCTGCCGTAAAATTCAATGCCGTCTGTCGAAAATTTGATCGGCGGGGGTTAATCTTGATCTATTCTGGTGGATAGAATCCAACAGATATAAGATTTTACCCATCATTTCCCGGCCGCCAATTCCTGAAATATAGGATCACGATGTCGAATCGTACGATACCGATGACGGATGCGCTTTATGGATATTATTTGAACGCCTCTTTGCGTGAACCCGATATCTTGGCGCGGCTGCGGGCGAAGACGGCCGAACGGTCGGAAGGCGATATGCAGATTTCGCCGGAACAAGGCCAATTCATGGCCTTCCTGATCCGGCTGACCGGCGCCAGACGGGCGATCGAAATCGGCACCTATACCGGTTACAGCGCGTTGTGCGTCGCACTCGCCATGCCGAAGGGCTCGCGTATGGTCACCTGCGACCGTCGGCCGGAATGGCCCCGTGTCGGCCAGCCGTTCTGGCGCGAAGCCGGCGTCGACGACATCATCGATCTGCGCATTGGCAAGGCGCTCGACACGCTGGACGCGATGATCGCGGCGGGAGAATCGGGCAGCTATGACTTCGCCTTCATCGACGGCGACAAGAAAAACTATGTCAATTACTACGAACAATGCCTGATTTTGCTGCGGCCCGGCGGCGTCATCGCCATCGACAACATGCTGTGGAGCGGCCGTTTGGTGAATGACGCCCTGGACGATCCGGCGTCGAACGCAATTCGGGCGCTCAATATCCGTATCCGGGACGATTCGCGGGTCGATTCGAGCCTGTTGCCGATCGGCGATGGGCTGGCGCTGGTGCGGAAGTTGGATATTTGATTCAGGTGTCCGGTCGGTTTTCAAAAACTTGAGCAAGTAAAATGCGAATTTACACAAGGACTCCCGAATAATGCTTTGTTAAGAAAAGCAGAAATAAATCTTGTTAAAAAATTCATTCTGTGATTCATTGTAATGAAATGTCCCTAATAAACCTGAATTCGACAGAAACGACTAAATATGTTTAAGCGCATGGCCGCGACCATCGCATTCGGCATCCTGGCGTTTTCGGCGCCGGCGGGTACGGTCGAGCAGAATGGGGCGACGACCTGCGATAGCCGCGATGCGGTACTCGAATTTCTGTCGACCAGGTTCGCCGAAGCGCCGGTCGCCATGGGTGTTGCGAAAAACGGCAGCCTGGTGGAAGTCCTCACGTCGGGCGCCAGCTCGACATTTACCATCATTCTCACCCGGCCCGACGGCACGACCTGCATGATCGCGGCCGGACAGGGCTGGGAATCATTGTCGAATCTTTCCCCGTCCCAGACGCGGATCTGATCCGCGGCGGATTATTTTGCGAATACCGCGTGTTCCACCCGGTCGCCGGGCTTGATGTTCAGCCGGCTGACCGTACCGCCATTCAATTCCAGCACCGCCAGCACCTTGCCGCGTGAACGGATCGGTTCCAGCGAATGGGGCACCGTGCGCTGCTGGATGCTTACGATCCGGCCATCGGCGGCAATGAACATCAAATCGAGCGGAATGAAGGTATTTTTCATCCAGAAGGCCAGCCGGCGTGGCGCGGCGT
>PTKA01000176.1 GCA_002937525.1 Alphaproteobacteria bacterium MarineAlpha10_Bin3 | reverse complement strand
CGGCCGAACCCAGCACCGCCGACACCACCGGCACCTCGCTCAGCAGCTGGACCGACCGGTCGAAGCTGTCGACGCCGGGGAACACTGCATGGCCGCGCTGCTTGGCCGAGGCGACGGACCCGCCGGCGCCGTCGATCAGATTGACCAGCGGAATCCTGTATTCATAGGCGAGGTCTTCGCTGAAACCGCCCTGCCCGCCCTTGCGTTTGTCGAGGCCGGCCGAGGTGCCGCCGCGCACGGTGAAATCTTCGCCGCCGACCGCCACCGGCCGGCCGTCGATATTCGCCAATCCACAGACATAGGGTGCCGGGGTCGCGGCGACTGCGACGCCGTTTTCGTAGGTGACAGATGCGCTGAGCCCGCCGACTTCGCGAAACGAGCCATCATCGACCAGACCGGCGATGCGTTCGCGCACGGTCAGGCGGCCAGCGGCGTGCTGGCGGGCGACATTGTCCGCGCCGCCTTGCGCCTGCGCCCAGGCGCGGCGCCGCCGAATTTCCGCGACCGATTCCTCCCAGCCCATGGCAGGTCAGGTTTCGAGGATGACCACGACCTGGCCTTCCGAGACCGGTTCGGTTTCCTCGGTGGTGAATTCGGCGATGGTGCCGGCTTCGGTCGCCAGGACGGGGATTTCCATCTTCATCGATTCGATAATCATCAGGACATCGCCTTCCATGACCTTGTCGCCGACCTTGGTTTCGATTTTCCAGACGGTCCCGGTGACCTCCGATTCAATCTCCTCGCGCGCCATGTCTCTCTCCTGTGTGGATGGAATCTTCAGTAACTGGTCGGCCAGTTGTGCAATCGGTGCTGGCCGATATCGCCGGTGCGGCGGTTGCGGTGAACTTCCAGCATACGGATCAGCCAGGCCCGCGTCTCCTGCGGCGCAATGACCTGCTGCACCGCATAGGTCGCCGCCAGATCCCAGACGCTATTGTTCTTCTGGAACGCTTCGAATTCGCGCGCAAAGCGTTCCGGGTCGCTTTCTTCCAGCCGCTGGCCTTCCGATCCATGGACGACGTTCACGGCGAATGCCGGGTCCATGAAGCTGACCTCGGCGGTGTACCAGGCGGCGACCTCGGCGGCGTTCCGGCCGCCGGCCATGTTGATATAGGCCTGACCGTAATTCTTGCGCAGCATCACGGTCAGTTTCGGCACCGTGACCAGTTGCAGCGCGTTCATGAAATTGATGATCTTGCCTGGCGCCTTCTGCCGTTCGGCTTCCAGGCCGATGACGAAACCCGGATTGTCGACCAGGAAGATCAACGGGATGTTGTAGGAATCGCACAGCACCATGAAGCTGATGATCTTGTCGCAGGCCATCGCGTCCATGGCGCCGGCCTTATATAACGGATTGTTGGCGATGATGCCGGCGACCCGGCCGTCGACCCGCGCCAGAACGGTCGCTGCGGTCTTGCCGAAGCGCGGCTTGAGTTCGAAATAACTGTCCTTGTCGATGATCGCGCGCACCACCTTGCGGATATCGTAGACCTTGGTGCGGCTTTTCGGCACCAGCGACGCCACGGCCCGCGAACCGTCATCCGATCCGCGCGACACGGCTTTTTGCGGCGGCGCTTCGGCGTTATGGCTCGGCATGTAGGATAAGAAGGCCTTGAGCGCGTCGATGGCTTCCTCGTCGCTATCCACGGCCATGTCGATCAGCCCGGTCACCTCGGAATGCAGCCGCCAGCCGCCAAGCTCCTGGGCGTCGACTTTTTCGCCAATCGCCATCGATACCAGCCGTTCGCTGGATACCGCCATGACCGCGCCCTTGCGCATCACATTGAAGTCGGCCATGCAGCCGTACCAGGTCGCGGACCCGTAACTCATGCCCAATATGGCCGATGTCCAGGGGCATTCGCGCAGCCGCGCATATTGCGACGGGTTTCCCGCCAGCAAGGTGCCCATGCCGATTGCGCCCATATTGTCGGGGATGCGCGCGCCCGAGGATTCGCCCAGATAGACCATCGGTATGCCGCGTTCCACCGACGTGCGCTGCATATGCGCGATCTTCTTCATGTTGGTCGCGGCCGAGGACGAGCCCTTGACGGTGAAATCATTGACCACGACCGCCGCTTCGCGCCCGTCGATGCGGCCATAGCCAGTGATCTTGCCGTCGGCCGGGGTCTTGTCGCGGTCGCCGGGATATAGCGAGGTTGCCAACAGACCGGATTCGATGAAGCTGCCGGCATCGAGCAGGTAAGCGATGCGTTCGCGCGCGTTCAGGATGCCGGCATTGCGCCGCCGTTCCAGTTTCGCCGCCCCGCCCATGGACAGCGCTTTGCCGCGCCGCGCCTCGTATTCTTTGTGCAGCTCATCGAACGCCATACGACAAGTTCTTTCAGATCAAGCGCCGCCAACCGGTCGCCGGTACGGCGGAACTTTGTTCGGTGGGCCGGGGATTGTCAATATGCGCGCCGGACCTATTCAGCCGCGCGCGCCGGCGTGGCCGGCGTCAGGATGCAGCCTTCATAGCCCTTGGCGGCGATGTCGTCGCAGATCCGCTTGTAGCGGTCGAAACCGCCGACATAGGGCATGAAAATACGCGGCTTGCCGGGAATATTGGCACCCATATACCAGGAATTGGCCAGCGGATAGAGGGTCGCATCGGCCACCTCGTTATTGTGCTGGACCCAGCGGTCTTCCGCAGCCGGGTCGGCTTCGATACGCGCGATACCGTTGGTTTCCATATGTTGCAGGCAATCGACGATCCAGGTCTCGACGCCGTCGAGCACCTCGAACGCGTCCTCGCCGAGTTCGACCACGTCGGTCGAATAGGCGAACGGCCCGATGCGAAACCCGGTCGTCCGGCAGATGCCGTGATCCTGGTCGAACGGCACCACTCGGAGACCCTCGACCTCGAATGGCCCGTCGAAGGTGTGCGCCTCCATGGTCGCGGGATAAAGCGACTCGAATTCGCCGGAGCCATTGAAGATGTATGAGAATTTGTCCTGCACGAACGTCATCACTTCGCGCTCGGCGTAGGCGGGAATGCGGCGATTTTCGAATCGTGCGAACGAGCGGATGTCGTCGATACCGTGGGTATGGTCAGCGTGGGCGTGAGTGTAGAGCACGGCGTCGACACGATCGATTTCCGCATCGAGCATCTGCGCGCGAAGATCGGGGCTGGTATCGATCAGGATATTGACGCCGTCCGATTCGACGAACACCGACGGGCGCCGGCGCCGATTGCGGGGGTTGTCGGGATCGCAGGCGCCCCAGCGGTTGCCCACCAAAGGCACGCCGTGCGAGTGGCCACAGCCGAGAATGGTAATTTTCATCATACGAGCATCATGATCCTGGTACGCTGGGCGCCTCGGCCTTGGAAAACAGGCGAAAGAAATTTTCGGTCGTAGCGCCGGCGAGCGCCGCCTCGTCGATTCCCTTGAGCTTGGCGAGCATGCGCGCGGTATGGACCACGAAGGCGGGCTCGTTTCGCTTGCCGCGGTTGGGCATCGGCGCGAGGAATGGCGAGTCGGTCTCGACGAGAAGGCGGTCGAGCGGGACGTCGCGCGCGATCTCGCGCAGGTCCTCGGCGTTGCGGAACGTCACTATTCCGGACAGGGAGATGTAGAACCCGAGATCGAGGGCCGCCTCCGCGAGCCCACGCCCGGCGGAAAAGCAATGCAACACGCCGGAATAATCCCCCTGCCCCGCCTCCTCGACGAGGATCGCGGCGGTGTCCTCATCGGCATCCCGGGTATGGACGATAACCGGTAGTCCTGTCTCGCGCGCGGCCTCGATATGGGCTCGAAAATTGGTCCGTTGATCATCGCGTGGACTATTGTCGTAATAGAAATCGAGCCCGGTCTCGCCGATACCGACGACAAGGGGATCGGCGGCGAGCTCGATCAATTGCCCGATCGGGGCGATGCCCTCTTCCGCGACCTGGTGCGGGTGAATGCCGACCGAGCACCAGATGTTGTCATGCGAAGCAGCGATCGCCCGTACCGCCTCGAACCTGCTGAGATGGGTGCAGATCGTCACCAGGGTGCCAACACCGGCTTCGGCCGCGCGGGTGATCATGTCCTCGCGATCGTCTTCGAAGACGTCGAAGTCGAGATGGCAGTGGCTGTCGACAAGCATTACGCGGATCAGGCCTCGACGGTCGCCTCGTCCTCGACGACGCGAGGGAACACGGGCTCGGGCTTGGGCACCGTGGTTCCCGGCACCAGCGAATAACCGTCGAGAAGATGGTCGAACGTTCGCGCATCCGGCGGAACGGAAAGCTGGTCGAGAATACGCCCGCACGAACCAGGCATGAACGGCTGCGTCACGATCGCGATGTGACGGATGGTCTCCATCAGGACGTACAGGACCGCGCCCATGCGATCCGGATCGGTCTTGCGCAATACCCACGGTGCATCGGCATCGATGCATCGGTTGGCCATGCGTACGGCGGTCCAGATCTCGTCCAGCGCCAGGTTGAAAGCCTGGCGGTCCATCTGCTCGCGCACCTTTTCGATCGCGGTCCGGGCATGAACGAGGGCGGCATGCACCTCCAGCTCCTCGATGTTCAGTCCCTCCGGACAGCTGGGCACCTTGCCGTCGCAATTGCGACTGACCATCGACAGGACGCGCTGGACCAGATTGCCGAGATCGTTGGCGAGATCGCCGTTGATGCGGTGGATGATCGACTGGTGGGAGAAGTCACCGTCGTTGCCGAACGGCACCTCGCGCAGCAGGAAATAGCGCACTTGGTCGAGGCCGTAACGGGCGGTGATCTCGAACGGGTCGATGAT
>PTKA01000175.1 GCA_002937525.1 Alphaproteobacteria bacterium MarineAlpha10_Bin3 | reverse complement strand
AATGTTCGACAAGGTGGCCTTGTTTAAACCTGCTTAGACGACTCTTCCGCATGCTTCCCATGATAACGCCTTTTTGGCATTATCTGGGTCAGCCCCTTCTTCTATTGCCAGATCCTTGAGCGAGCTGAGCGCCATCAGCCGCAGCAACAACGGTATCGCCGCCAGCAATGCCGCATCCCTGGGGGCGACCGGCGACGCCAGCAGCGAAGCGATATCGCGGTGATGGCGCAGCGCGCTCAACATCGCCGGGGCGAACGATTGCGGGTCGATCCAGGGCCGCTGTAGCAGCGCCAGCAGATCGTCGAACAGCGGCTCATCGACACTGTCGAACGCCATGGTTTGAACGCAGGCGCCAAACCCTATCCAGAACGCCTCGGTGTCCGGCGCCAGGGATATGGCCTGGCGGTGGCTGGCTAAAGCTTCGTTCAGCCGCCCTTTCTGGTGCAGCGCGCCGCCAAGATTGCCATGTGCTGCGGCGAAATCCGGGTCCAGCGCCAGCGCCGTCTCGAAGGCCGCAATGGCGTCGTCAAGCCGCTCCAGATCCAGCAATACGAGGCCCAGATTGCCGTGTATTTCGGCGAAATCCGGCTGCAACGCGACGGCCCTGGCGATCAACCCATGGGCGCGCGAAATATCGCCCTTTTCATGCACCGCCACGCCGAGCAAATGCAGGGCGGCGGGCTGGTCGGGTTCGGCCGCCAGATTTGTGGCGTAGATATCGCTCGCCTCCGCCAGCCGCCCCGCTTGGTGGTGCCGCACGGCGATTCCCAGCGCCTGCTCGATGGTCATCTGCGACATGATGTTTTCCGGAATTTCGCTCTATAACCGGAAAATAACAGCATTTTGTTCCGTTGCAGGCGGAAATCAGCCGCGTTTGGCGTTTTGAATGGCGGTCCAGATTTTGAACGGCGTCGCCGGCATCGCGATGTCGGTCACGCCGAGCGGCCGCAGGGCGTCGACGATGGCGCTGATGGTCACGGCCAGCGCCGGCGTGGTGCCGCCTTCGCCGCCGGCCTTGACGCCAAGCGGGTTGGTGGGCGAGGGCACCTCGTTCAGGGCGGTCGCAAAAGCCGGCAGATGGTCGGCGCGCGGCAGCCCGTAATCCATCAGCGAGCCGCACAAGGGCTGCCCTGTGTCCGGTTCGACATAGCATTCTTCGAACAGCGCCTGGCCGATGCCCTGGACAATGCCGCCATGGGTTTGGCCATCGACAATCATCGGGTTGATCGCCCGCCCGACATCGTCGACGCTGGCATAGCGGGTGATCTGCACCGCGCCGGTTTGCGGATCGACTTCGATTTCGCACACCGCACAGCCGTTCGGGAATACCTGGGTGTGCATCTCATTGTCCTGGACGACCGACAGGGCGCCGTGGCGCGCCGCATCAAAAATATCCATCGACCGGTTGGCGCCGGTCACGCGAAAATGCCCGTCGGTAAATTCGATTGCGTCCGCCGCCACTTCGAAAACTTCGGCGGCGATGGCCCGGCCCTTGGCGATCAGCGCCTCGGCGGCCTTGACGATGACCGTGCCGGCCATCCGCATCGAGCGGCCCGAATGCGAGCCGCCGCCCGCACTCACGATATCGGTGTCGCCATAGATAATGGCGACGCACTCGAACGGCACGCCAAGATATTGCGCGGCGACCTGGGCGAAGCTGGTCTCGTGGCCCTGGCCGCTAGGCTGGGTGCCGATCACGATTTCGACGCGGCCAGTGCCGTGGACGGTGATCGCGGCGCGTTCGTTTGGCGTGCCGGTGGACGATTCGACGTAATTGGCGATGCCCAGTCCCAGCCGCTTGCCGCGTTTGCGCGCTGCGGCGCGGCGCGCGGCAAAGCCGGTCCAGTCGGCCATCGCCATCGCCATGTCCATGCTTTTGGCGTAGTCGCCACTGTCATAGATGGCGCCGATCGGGTTGGTATAGGGCATGGCCGAGGCCGGGATCAGGTTGCGGTGGCGTAAATCCACCCGCTCGAAACCGAGTTCGGCCGCGGCCTTGTCGATCAGCCTCTCCAGGGCAAAGGTGACTTCCGGGCGGCCGGAACTGCGATACGCCTGGGTTGGCACGGTGTTGGTGAAGACGGCGCGGGCCCGCATATGGGCGGCCGGGATATGGTAGGGCCCGGTGACCAGCGCCGACCCCTTGCCGAGCGGCGACAGCGACACGATCCGCGCGCCGACATTGCTGATGTTGGAGGCGCGCAGGGCGAGAAACCGGCCCTCTGCATCCAGCGCCAGTTCAAGATGGGAGACCAGATCGCGGCCCTGATAGTCGCTGACGAAGGCTTCGGTGCGCAGGCAGGTATACTTGACCGCGCGGTTGATTTTGCGCGCCGCCCACAGCACCAGGGCAAATTCGACATAGACCCGGTTGCGGGTGCCGAAATTGCCGCCGACATCCTTCGAGACGACCCGCAAATCCTTGGCCGGTACGCCCAGGACGGCGGCGATTTCGTGCTTTTGACGGACCGCACCGCCGCTGCCGGCAAAGAGCGTATAGCGGCCCGATTGCGGGTCGAACCGGCCCAGTGCGGCGCGCGGTTCCAGCGGCACGCCGGTCACCCGTGCGATATGAAAATCCATCGCGACCCGGTGCGCCGCCGCGTCGAAGGCGCGGCGCGTGGCCGTGGCGTCGCCAAATTGGGTATCGACGCAGACATTGCCGGCCATTGCATCCCAGATGCGCGGCGCACCGTCCAGCATGGCGTCCTGGCAATGCGCGACCGAGGGCAGCGGTTCATATTCGACCGCGACCGCTTCGGCGGCGTCCAGCGCCTGCGCGCGCGACCGCGCCACGACCATGGCGACCGCTTCGCCGACATGGCGGACCTTGTCCAGGGGCAATAGAACATGCGGCCCGATGAAGATTTCGCCGCCATGCGGGCCGGTCAGCTTAATGTCGTTGTCGGTGGACGGAATCGGGTTATGGGGAATGGCGCGCAACCCGTCGGCTTCGCAATCTGCGCCGGTCAGCACCGCCAAGACGCCGGGCATGGCCCGTGCAACGCCGGTGTCTATTGCGCCGATGCGCGCATGGGGGTGCGGCGCGCGGACCATCGCCGCGTAAGCTTGGCCGGCATGGTTGAAATCGTCGCTGAATTCGCCTTGGCCGGTGAGCAGGCGGCGGTCTTCGTTGCGCCGGAAGGATTTGCCGATTTCTTGAACCATTTGGCGAATCCGGCTTTCCCGTTGAATTTCATGGCGAAGGCCCGTGCAAGGCTGCCGTGAAATTGTGACCCGCGGCGTGGTGCTTGGCAAGTTTCGATCCGGCGGTCTATCCTTGAAGCCGCAAAACAGGAGGGGCGGACATGGACACAGGCTTGACCGGCAAGACCGCGATTGTCGCGGGTGGATCGCGCGGCATCGGCAAGGCGATCGCACTGGGCCTGGCGCGCGAAGGCGTCGATATGGTGATTGCCGCCCGCAACCTGGACGCCCTGTCGCAAACCGCATCGCAAATCGCCAAGGAAACCGGCCAAAAAATAGTGCCGCTGGCCTGCGACGTGACCGGCCGGGCGGCGGTGGACGCGATGGTTGACGCCGCGGTGGAAGCGTTGGGTGGGCTGAATATTCTGGTCAATAGCGCCTCCTTGCCCGGCGGGTCGCCGAACGCGGTCGGGCGGATCGAGACCATCGTGGATGCCGATTTCTTGGACGATTTCGACACCAAATATATGGGCGCGCTGCGCTGCGCACGCGCCGCCATCCCCCATATGCAGGCCGCCGGCTGGGGCCGCATCATCAATATCAGCGGCGGTAACGCCCGCACGCCGGGCAATTTGAGCGGCGGCGCGCGTAACACATCGCTGGTGCATTTCACCCGGACACTGGCTTTGCAGCTTGGCCGCGACGGCATCACCGTGAACTGTATTCATCCCGGCGCAACACGGACCGAGCGGACCGCCGGGGTGCTGGCGGCGCGCGCGCAGAAGGACGGCATTACCCCGGCCGAAGTCGAAGCGCTGGACTACGCCGTTGGCGCGCCGCGCACCAATGCGCTGGGCCGCATGGTCGAGGCCAGCGAAGTGGCCGATGTGGCGGTGTTCCTGGCGTCCTCTCAGGCCGGTGCGATGACCGGGGAGTTGCTGAACCCGAATGGCGGTGCTGGCAACGCGGTCTATTATTAGCCATGAAAAAACAACCTATAGATTTTCACAGCGAAGGCTGCAAACTCGACGGCGATATGTATTTGCCGGACGGTCTGGCGGCCGGCGAAATGCGCGCCGGGATCGTGCTGTGCCACGGCTATACCGGGGTCAAGGATCTGTATCTGCCCGATAATGCGCGGGTTTTGTGCGATGCGGGCTATGCCGTTCTGACCTTCGATTACAAGGGCTGGGGCAAGAGCGAGGGGCCGCGCGACCGCCTGGCGCCGCATGGCCGGGTGGCCGATGTGCAGGCGGCGATGACGTATCTGGGGGCGCGGGCCGAAGTCGATGCCGGCAGGATCGGTCTGTATGGCACCAGCTATGGCGGTGCGACGGTGGTGTGGGCGGCGGCCATCGATGCGCGCGCCCAATGTGTCGTCAGCGTGGTCGGGGTCGGGCATGGCGGGCGCTGGATGCGCAGCGTGCGCCATCCCGACGAATGGGCCGATATGCTGGAACGCGCCGATATCGACCGCGTGGCGCGGATGCAAAGCGGTCAATCGCAACGCGCCGAACGCAGCGAAATTCTGCTGCCCGACCGGCAATCGGCGGCGCTGGCGGCGAAAGCGCGGGCCACCAACCCGAACGCAATCAACACGCTGCCGCT
>PTKA01000174.1 GCA_002937525.1 Alphaproteobacteria bacterium MarineAlpha10_Bin3 | reverse complement strand
AAGCTGGTCGATCCGGCGGTCGATCTGATCCTGGTCGGCGAGTCGGTTGGCATGGTCCTGTACGGGCTGCCGGACACTCTGGCGGTGACAGTCGATATGATGATTGCACATGGTGCCGCGGTCATGCGCGGCGCAACGCGGGCCTGCGTCGTCGTTGATATGCCGTTTGGTTCCTATCAGGAATTAAACGCGTTGGCGTTTCGCAACGCCGCCCGGATCATGGCCAAAACCGGTTGTGCCGCAGTGAAGCTGGAAGGCGGCGTTGAAATGGCCGAAACCATTGCCTTTTTGACCAAACGGGGTATTCCGGTGATGGGCCATGTCGGATTGACGCCGCAATCGGTTCACACGCTCGGTGGATTTCGGGTGCAGGGCCGTGGGGACGCCGGGGCCGAACGGGTTCTTGCCGATGCTCGGGCCGTTGCCGGGGCTGGCGCATTTAGCGTGGTGATCGAAGGCACGGCTGAACCGACGGCGCGGGCCATCACCAAGGCCATTGCCGTGCCCACTATCGGCATCGGTGCGTCGCCGGATTGCGACGGGCAAATACTCGTGACCGAGGATGTGGTCGGGCTGTTTGCCGACTTCACGCCCAAATTCGTGCGGCGCTATGCCGAACTCGGCGAGGATTTGTCGGCGGCGCTCAAATGCTATGCCGCGGACGTGCGGGCCCGGCGTTTTTCTGGACCCGAACATTGCTTCGGCATGCCCACCACGATCAAAGCGACACGGAGTACCCAGACATGACCGGGCGTCGCTGGGAGAAGAATTACCCCGATTACGTTGACTGGGATTTCGAGGTCAAAATCAAACCGGTCCACGATCTGCTCGACGAGGCCGCGGCGCAGGCACCTGAGCGTTGTCTTTGCGACTTTCTCGACCGTAAGTACAGCTTTGCCGAAATTCGCGATTTATCCGACCGGGCGGCGAAGGGATTCCAGGCGATTGGCGTCGCCAAAGGCGTCCATGTCGGGTTGCTGCTGCCGAACGTACCGCAATATATCGTGGCGATGTTCGGCGTCCTGAAGGCGGGCGGCACGGTGGTCAATTACAGCCCGTTGCTCGCCGAAGAGGAATTGAAATACCAGATCGACGATTCCCAGACCGACATCATGGTGACGATTTCGCATGTCGCCGTCCTGCCGAAGCTCGCCGCAATCCAGGCGGAAACCCGTTTGAAAAAAATTATCGTAACGAAATTCGCCGAAGCGCTGCCGTTCCCGAAAAACCTGCTTTATCCACTGTTTAAGAAAAAACTGATCCTTCCGCTTCCCGGCGGCGACAAGTTTATGACCTACGCATCATTGCTCGCCAATGACGGCGCCTACCTAAAAAATTCCCTGGGCGACCTCACCGACGCGATCGCGATGCTGCAATATACCGGCGGCACGACCGGCCGGCCCAAGGGGGCCATGCTGACCCATGCCAGCATCACCGCGGCCGACGCGATCTATGGCGAATGGTCCAAGCAGTACGATATCGACCGGACCGAAAACGATGCGGTGATACTGGTCCTGCCGATCTTTCACATATTCGGGCTGTCGGCGATCCTGCTCGGGTGTATCCGCAACCTGATGCCGGTCATCCTGCACCCGATCCCCGACATCGAGGCGATCCTGAACGATATCGAGAAAAAACGACCGACCGTGCTGCCCGGCGTACCGACCCTTTTCACCGCAATCGCCAATCACCCGAAAGTGGCGAAGGTCGATTTTTCATCGCTTAAATACTGCATATCGGGCGGCGCGCCGCTTCCCATCGAGGTGCGCGAACGCTTCCAGAAAATCACCGGCGTGCGGGTGCTGGAAGGATACGGTCTGACCGAAACCGCGCCGGCGGCGACCGGTAATTTGCGGCACGGCGCCTACAAGGCCGGGTCTTGCGGCATGCCATTGCCTGGCACCGATATCGAAATCAGGGATCTGGAAGACCAGGTAAGCACCAGGCCGGTCGGTGAGATCGGCGAAATATGCATTCGCGGGCCGCAGCTCATGAAAGGCTATTGGAACAACCGCGAGGAAACCGCGGCGACCTTGCGCAACGGCTGGCTTCATACCGGCGACACTGGCTACATGGACAAGGACGGGTTCCTGTTCATCGTCGACCGTATCAAGGATTTGATCATCTCCAGCGGCTTCAACGTCTATCCGCGCCATGTCGAAGAAGCGATTTATCGCCACCCGGCGGTTGCCGCAGTCACGGTGATCGGCATTCCCGACGATTACCGGGGCGAGGCGGCCAAAGCATTCGTTGAATTGCGCGACGGCGCCAGCCTGAACCTTGAAGAACTCAACGCCTTCCTCAAGGACAAGATCGCCAAATACGAAATGCCGGCGGAATTCGAAGTGCGCAATGCGCTGCCGCGCACGCCGGTCGGCAAGCTGTCCAAAAAAGAACTCGTCGCCGAAGAAGCGGCAAAACGCGCCGGGCGTTAAGCCTTCCGCGTTTTATTGCGTCGGTTATGCTCGACCGCGCCGCGCCGCGCAGGCATCCTGTGCAGTGGAAGGAGAGTCTCATGGATCTGCTCATCAAGAACGGTACGGTGGTCGATGGTTCGGGCGCACCGCGTTATCGCGGCGATGTCGGCGTGAACGATGGCCGCATCGTGGAGATCGGGCGCATCCGCAACCCCGCGGAGCGGGTCATCGACGCCGAAGGGATGATCGTGGCCCCCGGCTTCATCGATGGCCATACCCATATGGACGCGCAGGTCACATGGGATCCCCTGGGAAGCTGTTCGTGCTGGCATGGGGTTACCAGTGTCATAATGGGCAATTGCGGGTTTGCGCTGGCACCCTGCAAGCCGGATGCGCGCGAATGGTTCGCACGCTGCCTTGAAGCGGTCGAGGACATTCCGGCCGACGCGATCATGGCCGGCGTCGATTGGAACTGGGAGACCTTCCCGGAATATCTTCAAGCCGTGGAACAAGTGCCAAAAGGGCTGAATTACGGCGCCTATATCGGCCATTCGGCGCTGCGCATGTATGTTATGGGCGACCGCGCTTTGTCCGAACGCGCGACCGAAGACGACCTGACACGGATGGCCGATGCGGTCTCTCAGGCGATTTTGGCCGGCGCGGTCGGTTTCTCGACGTCGGTATCGACCACCCATTCGACGCCGGACCACCTGCCGGTCGCCAGCCGCCATGCGGATTGGGCGGAGATCGACCGGCTGGTCGGCGCGATGGCGGACCTTAACGCCGGTATTTTTCAGATTGGACCCGACGTATCGAGCGGCACCGCCCAGCGCGGATTTTTCGAACAATTGCAACGGGTCGCCCTGGAGAGCGGGCGGCCGGTCATGTTCGGCACCATCGCCACGCGGATGGCGGACGACCCCACGTCCTGGCAATATCAGACCGGCGTCATCGACGACACCGTGGCCAAGGGCGGGCGAATGTACGGGCAGTCGTCGACGCGCCCGATCGGCGTTATTTTCTCGATGAAATCGAACCTGCCCTATGACGTTCTGCCCGGCTGGAAGACGATACGGGCGCTGCCGCTGGACGAACAAAAACGCCGTTTTTCGGACCCCGAATGCCGCGCAAGACTGATTGCCGAGGAAGCCGCTATGCGGCCGCGCGGCGCCGAGTTCCAAGGCGGCGGTGACGCGACGACCAACCCGATGCGGCCGGATTACGCCAATCTTCTGGTGATGCGCGATGTTGACTGGAACGACCCCAGCGTCGAGGAGATCGCCCGCCAGCGCGGCACCGGCCCGGTCGAGACGATTCTGGACCTGATGCTGGAAGACGAGAACCAGCTTTTCGTCCAACCGCTGGTCAATGTGGAAAAAGAAGACGTGCTGGGCATGCTCAAACATCCGCGCACGCTCGCCACTTTTTCCGATTCCGGCGCCCATGTGTGCCAGGAGATGGGGTCGTCCTTACAGACTCATCTGTTGAGTTACTGGGTTCGCAACCGGCAGGCGTTTACCCTGGAGGAAGCGGTGCGAATGTTGACCTTCGATAATGCGTCGGCCTGGGAACTCCAGGGCCGCGGCCTGATCCGCACCGGCTATGTCGCCGATCTGGTGGTCTTCGACGCCGACACGATCAAACCTCGCATGCCGACCGTCGAACAGGATTTGCCGGGCGGCGCCAAGCGCCTGGTGCAAAAGGCCGACGGCATTGCCGCAACCGTCGTCAATGGCGCGCTGGCGTTTGAACACGGCGTTTCGACGGGAGATTTCGCGGGGCAGATGCTGAAGGGGCCCTTGGGATAGACATAGACGCCAATTTGGCGATCCTTTTCGGCGTCGGCCGTTCAAGGGACGCTAAGCGCGGTTTGCGTGGACAGATGCGATTGCGGCGATCATTGTCGGCCCGCACATCGCCGTCTGAAAGAATGATCCATCTTGTTCGAATTTATCCTTCCTGTCGCGCTGTCCATCGGCGCGGGGCTCCTGTTCGCCATCGGAACGCTGCTGCTCAGTCTGGGGCTGCGCCACGGCGACCCGCAGAGCGCCACCCTGCTCGATATCGGCGCGGCGGCGGTGGTCTACTGGCTGTTTTCGCCGTTCTTCATCGAAAGCTGGTTCTGGTTCACCTCGGCGACACTGGTTTTCGCGGCGCTGGGGGTCATCCGGCCTTTTGTATCGTCCAACCTGGCGGCACTGGGTATCCGTTATCTCGGCCCGACATTGACAGCGACGTTTTCCTCCATCACGCCGTTATTCGCGGCCGGGTTCGGCATCTTCCTGCTCGGCGAACATTTTACCCTGCCGATTGGCATCGGCACCGCGACAATCATTGCCGCCCTGATCATTTTGACCCA
>PTKA01000173.1 GCA_002937525.1 Alphaproteobacteria bacterium MarineAlpha10_Bin3 | reverse complement strand
GCAACCTTTGCTCTTTTGATGCTGGCATCTGCCTGTCTTACTCTGGTTTATCGGCGGGCGAGCGTTTCCTTGCCGCGCGCCATTTCGTTATTTGGAACGCTGCCGGGTTCGATTCCGGAAATCGTTGGCGTGATCATCGTGTGGTTGGTAATGGGCGTATTCCTGGGTTGGATACCGCTTTCGATGGAGCCTTTGGGCGGCGATCCATTTTTCTATGCGGTTCAGGCCGGGGGCGTGGCGGCGATTCTCACATTATATAAATTAGGTCAAGTTTCCAGTCTGAGCAATTTTCGCGCGGATTTCGATGCTGGGATCGCACGAACCCTTTTCGATGCGTTTACCGATGTCCTGAAGTATTTTCCCGCTTGGCTGTTCTCCGCCATCATCCTGGTTGAAGTGGTGTTCCACGGGGTGGGTCTCGTCGGAAAATTTGTTTCCGCCGTGTTAACATTGGACTGGATGGTTGTCCGCGCAATTGCGATGCTGGCGGTTCTGGCCGTAATCGTTGTTCAGATCATCGCCGATATATCGTCCTGTCTGGTGGAACAACCAGGCGAAATCCACGGCCATGGTCCGCAATCCACGATCGGCGCTGCGATCTTTAGCAGCTCCATTGCGCTGTTTGGCGCCGGGCTGGTTCTGGCCTGGTTCATGGCTGCGGTGGCGGCTGGCGCTATTTCATCTCACGATCCCTATGAAATTAATTTTGGAGTTGTATTGTCACCGCCGAACGGCGAATTTCTTTTCGGGACCGATCAGTTCGGGCGCGATATCTTCAGCCGCATTTTGTTCGGCGCGAGGTCGATCATGGTTGTCGCGGCTTCCGCATTTTTTATCGCGTTGGTCGTCGCGGCTGGGCTAAACCTGATTCCGGGAACCGCGAAGGTGCTGATTTCATTCTTGGCCTCGATATTGGCGTCTTTTCCATTACTGATTCTTGCAATCTTGATCGTCGCGGCTTTTGGTGCCGGGCATATTGTAGGCTATGTCGGCGCGCTGGCGATTGGTTTGCTGCCGGCTCTATACCAGATGATCGGGCAAACTCTGACAGAGCCGCCGGAAGGAATTTCGACGATAAAGCATTGTCTGCAGTCGATCGGAACGCAGTCGAGTGCGCTTGTGGCCGAAGGGTGCCGTCATTTGGCTTATCTTGTCGGGATCATCTTTGCGGTGGACTATATTGGGTTTGGTATCCAGAATCCGATGGCAAGCTGGGGCGCGATGGTCGGGACGGGTAACTTGTTCGAACAAGGGCTTTTAGCCCCCTGGACTATCCTTGCCCCCTTCGCGGCTGTTGTTACTCTGACACTCGGTCTCAATCTGTTGGCTGAGGGGATCACCCGAAAGCTGGCCAAAGACTGGTCCTGATTCGCGGCGGACAACCGGTAAACATCCCGCAAGAGTTGGAGCCTCCGGCAAACCCGGGCGGTGGCTCTGGCGCTGTTTGGCATGGTCGGCTTCACATTTGGTTTTCTTGGCCCTCTTGCCGCCCCGTTAGCAAGTTCAACCGCCAACGCTCAGGCGCCGCGCGTTTGCGCCGCGATCCAGTTCAGAAACGCGGGATTGCCGCCTTCGATCGGCAGCGCCACCACGCAGGGGCAGTCATAGCCGTGCAACGCCACTATCTTCGCCGTCAGCGCCTCGACCAGTCCGGCTTCGGTCTTCAGGATCAGCACCGCTTCGGCGTCTTCGCACAGCTTTCCCTCCCACCAATAGAAAGAGGTGACAGCTTCATGCACATTGGCGCAGGCCGCTAGCCGCGCCGCTACCACTTCGCGGCCGATGCGTTTTGCCTCCATCGCGTCGCCCGTGGTGACATAGATCAAAAAAGCCGGCATCGGCATTGCCTTTTCCATGGACAGCTTATGTTAATTTCCATCGCCTATCGTTTCATCCTACCGTAGGATGGCGCCATCGTCCTGCTTGCATGAAAACGCGATCGAGGAAACGGCCATGGCCCGCAAGACCAATGTCGTCAGGCTGACGCAAAACGAAACGCAAACGTCCGAACGCAAGCCGACCACGGCGCAGCGCGCCTGGCTCATCGCCGGGCTGGAGCAAGCCGGCGGCAAGCTGCCGCTGTTCGATTTTCAGGGCCAGCGTATCAACGAACGCACGATCAAGAGCTGCATCGACCAGGGCTGGGCCGAACCCTGGTTCCATAATCCGATCAAACCGGACTGGCTGGTCTGCAAACTGACCGAACCGGGCCGCGACGCGGTGCGTTGAACGGCTTTGGCGCAATAGCTTAGCGATGACGAATCAACTCGATCTTTTGCTCATCAATCCCGGTGGGCGCGAAAAAATCTATCAACAGCTTGCCGGCGGCCTGACCGCCATCGAACCGCCATTGTGGTGCCGGTTGATCGCCGGCTATGTCCTCGACCGGGGGTTCAGCGTCGATATCGTCGACAGCGAGGCGCTGGATATCGGCATCGATGCGCTGGCGCAAATGGTTGCGGCGCGCGCGCCGCGCCTGGCGGCGATGGTCGTGTTCGGCCATCAGCCCTCGGCTTCGACCCAGCAGATGGCGGCGGCAAGCGAAGCCTGCGCGGCGATCAAGCAAGCCGCGCCCGAACAACCCCTTATCATTCTTGGCGGCCATGTCAGCGCGCTGCCGGAACGCACGCTCAATGAAGAAGCGGTCGATTACGCCTGCAACGGCGAAGGGCCGGTCACGGTGCATCAACTGCTTGAAGCGCTGCCCGACAGCGATCTTGGCGCGGTCGCCGGGCTGGTCTGGCGCGATGGCGATACGGTCCACAACAACCTTCCAGCCCCGCTGATTACCGATATGGACGGCGATCTGCACGGCAACGCGTGGCATCTGCTACCGATGGACCGTTACCGGGCGCATAACTGGCAGTGCTTTGGCGATCTGGGCGCGCGCCAGCCCTATGCGTCGATCTATACCTCGCTTGGCTGTCCGTTCCGGTGCAGCTTTTGCTGCATCAACGCGCCGTTCGGCACCAACCGTTACCGGATGCGCGGACCGGACGCGGTGGTCGCCGAAATCGACCTGCTGTACCGCCAATTCGGGGTGCGGACGATCAAGATCATCGACGAGATGTTCGTCCTCAACGACCGCCATGTCCGCGAAATCTGCCAGCGGCTGGCGGCCAAACCCTATGCCAGCGAGTTGAATATCTGGGCCTATGCCAGGGTCGATACGGTAAAACCGGAAATGCTCGGGCTGTTGCGCAAGGCGGGGTTGCGCTGGCTGGCGCTGGGGATTGAATCGGGCAGCGCCCATGTCCGCGACGGGGCCGACAAATCCTTTAGCCAGGACGATATCCGCGAGATCGTCCGCCGCATCCAGAAGGCCGGCATCAACGTCATCGGCAATTACATCTTCGGCCTGCCCGACGATGACATGACGACCATGCGCGAGACGCTGGATCTGGCGCTGGAACTGAATTGCGAGTTCGCCAATTTCTATTCGGCCATGGCCTATCCGGGCTCGCCGCTTTATACTCAGGCGGTCGAATCCGGGCTGGCCTTGCCCGAATCCTGGAGCGGCTATTCCCAGCATAGCTATGATTGCCACCCCTTACTGACCGACCATATCGGTGCGGACACGGTGCTGCGGTTTCGCGACGACGCGTTCCACGAATATTTCGCCGCCAAACGCTATCTGGACATGGCGACGCAGAAGTTCGGCGTCGAGACCCGGATTCATATCGAAAAGATGGCCGCGGACAGGTTGCCAAGGGCGCTGCTGGGCGACCCGAACACGGCCCCATGAACCAGTGCCCGCCAACACTGGTCTTCGATCTCGACGGCACCTTGGTCCACAGCGCCCCGGACCTGCATGCCGCCCTGAACCGGGTGCTGGACGAAGCCGGCCGCGATGCGCTGACTTTGGATGCGGTCATCGCGATGATCGGCGACGGCGTGCCCACGCTGGTGGCGCGCGGTTTTGCCGCCACCGGCGGCCCGCCGGACGACCTGTCGGCCTGGCTGGCGCGTTTTCACACCCTTTATGGTCAGGATTCAGCGACCCTGACGACGCTGTATCCCGGCGTCATGGACACTTTGGAGGCGCTCAAATCGGCCGGCCATCGCATGGCGATCTGCACCAACAAACCGATCGAGGCGACAAATGCGGTGCTGCGTTCCTTCGATCTGGCCCGGTTCTTCGACGCCGTCGCCGGCGGTGACAGCCTGCCGGTGCGCAAGCCCAGCCCCGGCCATCTGCTGGGCGTATTGGCGATGATGAATGCCGGGCCGGAACGCGCCGCGATGATCGGCGACAGCCCGGCCGACGTCGCCACGGCACTGAACGCCGGCGTGCCGGTTATCGCCGTCGCCTACGGCTACCGCCGCGTTCCGGCCAACGATCTTGGCGCCGATGTGCTGATCGAAAATTTCAGCGACATTTCCGCTGCTCTCACCCGCCTTGGCCTATAGCGCGCTTGCGCTTGACTCACATTCACGCGAACCGTACATCTGCGCCACCGCGATAAAAGCGGGCGCGTAGCTCAGCGGGAGAGCACCGTCTTCACACGGCGGGGGTCGTAGGTTCAATCCCTACCGCGCCCACCATATAGCGAATTGAATTACAAGATAGTTTACTATTTTTGACAAGCATCCCGCCTGTCGATGTGGCTCGCTAGCAACCAAATAGCAACCAGCCGGGACCGTTTCGAGGCAAATTAGCGCGTCCCGATTCAATGCACCGCGGCCGAGCTATAGCTGAATCTTGGTGATGGGGGAATTGGGTGGCGTATCCTGGCGTTGTCGAAGACGCCGATTTTCCGAAGAAAGGATACGCCATGAAA
>PTKA01000172.1 GCA_002937525.1 Alphaproteobacteria bacterium MarineAlpha10_Bin3 | reverse complement strand
TGAGTGGCGTTTTAACAACAGTGACCCAGCATCTCAATTATTGCAGCTAAGGCAATGGGTTAGAATGTACTTGAACTAGTTATCTGGGTCAGCCCCTAATATTGTTCGTAAACTTGGCGCCAGCAAAGCGGGAAGGGTCTTGCCTTCATGGCCTTCAATGATCGCCGACTTAAAATCGAGGCTGTCGGCGACTTTTTTCAGTTCGTTTAATAGGACCGTTTTACCGACGCCGCGCAGCCCAACAAGAATGAGACTTTGCGCCGGTCGATTAATCGCCATTCTTTTAAGAGCAACAGTCCCAATTTCTATTACGCCGGCCCTGCCAGCAAGTTCCGGCGGTGGCGTCCCGGCACCGGGAGCATATGGATTGCGGATTGGGTCCATGACAATCTTGGCGATTTATAGAAATCTTAGATAATTATAGAGACATTTCACTATAATTATCTAAGATTTCTATATTTCCAGCCTGAACCTTGCGGCAAGGCGCGATAAAGCCGCCGCTATTTATCGACCGGCTTGATCATCCGGCCCAGATTCTTGCCGCCGAACACATGGACATGGAAATGGGCGACTTCCTGGCGGCCGTCTTGGCCGTGGTTGGCGAGAAAGCGGTAGCCGGTGGCGGCCACGCCGGCGTCGCGGGCGACCTGGCCGACGGCGCGGGTGAAACCGGCGATTTCGGCGTCGCTGGCCTGGGCTGAGAAATCATCCATCGAGACGTAGCGGCCCTTGGGGATCACCAGGATATGCACCGGGGTCTGCGGGTTGATGTCGCGAAAAGCCAGCGCGTGGTCGTTTTCGTAGACCTTGTCGCAGGGGATTTCACCGCGCAGAATCTTGGCGAAGATATTGCCGTCGTCATACGCCGTCATGGTCGCCCCCTGGTTTGCGCGCAGCTTTTTCAACCAGCCCCGAGGCGCCCTCGCGCGCGGCCAACTCAGCCCACACCGCCGCCGGATCCATACCGCGCGCCGCCCACAGCACCAGCAAATGGTACAGCAGATCGGCCGATTCCTTGGCCACCGCATCCGGATCGTCGCCAAGCGCGGCGATCACCGTCTCGATCGCTTCCTCGCCGACCTTCTGGGCGATCTTTTGCGTTCCCTCGTCGAACAGCCGGGCGGTGTAGCTGGTATCGGCATCGCCGCCACGGCGGCTTTCGATCACCGCAAAAAGCCGGTCGAGGATCAGGGCGGTGGCTTTTGAATCCGTCATAAAGAGGTGATTAGCAGATTATCCGGGCGCATGGGAATACCGGCCGCCGCCATATGCGCGCGCGCCTGGGGAATCGAATACTCGCCAAAGTGAAAAATCGAGGCGGCCAGCACCGCCGTCGCATGGCCGTCGCGAATGCCTTCGACCAGATGATCCAGCGTGCCGACGCCGCCGCTGGCGATCAGCGGCACCGGGACCGCATCGGCCATCGCGCGGGTCAAGGCGATATCGAAGCCCTGCTTGGTGCCGTCGCGGTCCATCGAGGTGAGCAATATCTCGCCGGCCCCGTTCTCCACCATGCGCCGCGCCCAGCCGACGGCGTCGAGGCCGGTCGGCCTGCGCCCGCCATGGGTGAAAATTTCCCAGACCCCCGGCCCGGTCGATTTGGCGTCGATGGCGACGACGATACATTGCGACCCGAAGCGTTCCGCCGCCTCGGCGACGAATTCCGGGCGCTGCACGGCAGCCGTGTTGATCGACACCTTGTCGGCCCCGGCGAGCAGCATTTTGCGGATATCGTCGGTTTCGCGCACGCCGCCGCCGACCGTGAGCGGCATGAAACATTGCGCCGCCGTGCTGGAAACCACGTCATAGATGGTTTCGCGGTTCTCATGGCTGGCGCCGATATCGAGGAAGCAAAGCTCGTCGGCGCCGGCGGCATCGTAAAGGCGGGCCTGTTCCACCGGGTCGCCGGCGTCGCGCAGATCGACGAAATTGATCCCCTTGACGACCCGGCCGCCCTGCACGTCGAGGCACGGAATGATGCGCGCTTTCAGCATGGCGCACCGTTCAGCACGGCAATCGCCGCGGCCAGATCGAGCCGGCCGTCATAGAGCGCGCGGCCGCTGATCGCGCCGGCGATGCCGCCCCGGCTGCGCAGCGCCCGCAGATCGTCGATCGACGCGATCCCGCCGCTGGCGATCACCGGAATTTCGGTGGCATCCGCCAGCGCCGCCGTCGCATCCACATTGACGCCGCCCATCATGCCGTCGCGCTCGATATCGGTATAGACGATCGCCGCCACCCCGGCGTCGGCGAACCGCGCGGCCAGCGCCGCCGCACTTACCGTCGATTGTTCGGCCCAGCCTTCGACGGCGACCAAACCGTCGCGCGCGTCGATCCCGACCGCAATCCGGCCGGGCCAGCGCCGGCACGCCGAGATCACCAGGTCGGGGTCTTTCAAAGCAGCCGTGCCAAGCACGATGCGCCGCACCCCGCGCGCCAGCCAGTCGGCGGCAATTTCCATCGTGCGGATGCCGCCGCCAAGCTGCACCGGCACATCAACGGCGCCAAGAATGGCGTCGATGGCGGCGCGGTTGACCGGCTTGCCGGCGAAGGCGCCGTTCAGATCGACCAGGTGAATCCATTCGCAGCCGGCCTGGGCGAACTGGCGCGCCTGGGCCGCCGGATCGTCGTTGAACACCGTCGCCGCATCCATCGCGCCCCGGCGCAGCCGCACGCAAACGCCGTCTTTCAGATCAATCGCCGGATACAGAATCATCGCTATTTCCGCAGATCCTTGTAATAAAAACAGCCCTCCAGCCAGGTGTCTTCGACGAAGGCATACAGCGGATGGGTGGCCCAGCGGACATAACCGGCGGCCTCATACAGCGCGATCGCCGCTTCCTGCGTCGCGCGAACATCGAGGTTAAGAACCAGAAACCCGTCCCGTCTGGCATGTTCCTCGACCGTTGCGGTCAACAATCTGGCGAGCCCGTGGCCGCGCGCCCAGGGGGCGACGAAATTGGTCGTCAATGTCGCCGCCATCGCCTGCGCTTCGTTGTTTTTGGTCGGGCGGACCAGCTGCGCCGACCCGACGACAACCCCGTCGAGGCGGCCAATGAACAATGAGCGTTCGGGCACCATCAAAGTGCCGCGCCAGAAATTTTCCAGCACCCGGCGCGGCGGCGGCGTCAGCCAGCCGAACCCGCCGCCTTCTTCGATCGCGGCCTCGGCGGCATCGCATAATTCATGCAGGTCCGATCCCGACAGCTTGCTGATCTTGGAGATTTTGATGTTCGGTTTTTTAGCCATGGCCGTCTTTGCTTAAGGTTTCCAGGTCAGAAAATTTTCGATCAGACGCAAACCCAGCGCCTGGCTTTTTTCCGGATGAAACTGCGTGCCGGCGATATTTCGGCACCCCACCATGGCGGTGATCGCGCCGCCGTAATCGGCCGTCGCCAGGACATCCCGATGCTTCGCGGCGGCCAGATGATAGCCATGCACGAAATACATATGCGCTTGCGCGCCCAGCCCCGCCAGCAACGGATGGTCCCGGTGAACGCACAGCTCGTTCCATCCCATATGGGGAATCTTGAGTGTTTCGTCATCGGGCGAAATCGCCTCGACCGCACCTTCGATCCAGCCCAGCCCGTCTTGCGCGCCGCCTTCCAGGCCGCGCGACGCCATCAATTGCATGCCAACGCAAATCCCAAGGAATGGCACCCCGCGATGCATCACCGAATCTTCCAGCGCCTCGGCAACACCGTCCAACGCCATCAGCCCGGCCCGGCAATCGCCGAACGCGCCGACGCCCGGCAGCACGATCCGCGACGCCCGCGCGACATCGTGCGCGCTGGACGTTACCACGACATCGCCGCCGGCATGTTCGAACGCCTTGGCGGCGGAACGCAGATTGCCCGAACCAAGGTCAATGATCGCGACCGTCATATTGTCAACCAGCCGAGTGAAAAGCTACAGCGACCCGCCAAGAACGCCCTTGGTGGACGGAACGGCGTTGGCCTGGCGGGGGTCGATTTCCACCGCCTGGCGCAGCGCCCGGGCCAGACCCTTGAAACAGGATTCGACGATATGGTGGTTGTTGTCGCCATACAGGGTTTCGACATGCAAGGTCAGGCCGGCCGATTGGGCGAAGGCCTGAAACCATTCCTTGAACAATTCGGTATCCATTTCGCCAAGTTTGGGCCGGCTAAAGGCGACCTTCCACACCAGATAGGGCCGGTTGGAACAATCCAGCGCCACGCGGGAAAGCGTCTCGTCCATCGGGATCAGGGCCGAGCCGTAGCGGCGGATGCCGGCGCGGTCGCCCAACGCCCGCGACACCGCCTCGCCAATCGCATAGCCGCAATCCTCGGTCGTGTGATGAAAGTCGATATGCAGATCGCCCTTGGCCCGAAGGGTAAGGTCGATCAGGCTGTGCCGCGCCAGTTGTTCGAGCATATGATCGAGGAACCCGATTCCGGTCGCCACATCGCAAAGCCCGGTCCCGTCAAGTGCGACGCTCGCCGAAATCTGGGTCTCCTTGGTATTGCGCTCGACTGTCGCCGCACGCATGGCAAATCTCCACCTAAAGCCGAATGCCGCGTCTTTTACCAGCACCGGCGGCAAAGCGCCAGCGATGATGAAGGCGACCTTTGAACGACCTGTTGTTGAGAGCCGGTTCGCAACCGCTGTGTCATGTTCTGTAACGCAATCGCATTCCACTCTGTTGAAAAATTGTAGATTTGACAGTATTCATTCGGGGGCTGACCCAGATAACTAGTTCAAGTACATTCTAACCCATTGCCTTAGCTGCAATAATTGAGATGCTGGGTCACTGTTGTTAAAACGCCACTCACAT
>PTKA01000171.1 GCA_002937525.1 Alphaproteobacteria bacterium MarineAlpha10_Bin3 | reverse complement strand
TGACGCCGGCGTTCTCTGCCTGGCTACCATAGCCAACGATGCCGATCGTCTTTCCCCTTGGGATCTCGAGGTTGACGCCATCGACCGCCCGGACGGTTCCCTCATCCAGAAAGAAATATGTTTTCAGATTCCTGATGCTCAGGACACTCGGCGAAACCTTATTCACGAAGCAGCCTCGACGTTGTCCTTGAACCCTTTTGCCCCCGCCGCCAGCCACGGACCGACGGGAGTCAAAAGACACTGGACGCCCGCCTTCGTGTATTTCTCTGCCCAGGTCGCATCCACGCACATCGTACCGGCAGCGCGTCGCGCGATCGCGAGATAAACTATGAAACCGGGAAATGGCTGCTCAGCGATGAAATGTCAAGCTTTTTTTGCGTGCGGCTAACCTCCGGCCGGTAGTTCCCGCTGGAACCAGACGAGGCGTTCTTCGATCTGGGCGATGTCCAGATCGAGCCAGTTGGCGAGGCTGCCATCGGTGTACCGGCCGCGCATTTCGCTCAACCGGGCGCGTTCGAGTTCGCACATCTCGATCAGCATATCGGTCTGATCGAGGCGTTCTTCGGCCGGCAGCAGATGCAGGAAGCGCAGTTTGAGCGCGACGATCAATTTACCGACATCGCCAACCGGCGCGCGGACATTGGAGATCATCAAGCTATGGAAAGCGGCCCAGCCGGCATCGGTAACGCGCAAAATCGCATCGCCTTCCATCGCCGCGCCGTCCAGCGTTTCGGCGAGACCCTCATAGCCCAGAAGTTCCAGCGACGTGCCCAGCAGATCCAGCGATGGCCCGGCGATATGGGCGACGAAAAACCGGATTTCGCTGGCCAGCGCCGCGTATCCCGTGTCGCCTTCGACCAGACTGCCAAGCGCCGCCAGGCGGATGGCTTCGGTTGGAATTAACGTGTTATCGCGGTACATGGAAGTGTAATCCTCGCATCCTAGATTACACTATATAGTCTCTTCCGTCCCGGAAATCATCCTTCAATCGAATGATTTCACGCGGCCTATTTCAGCGCCAGATCGCCCCAAACATCGACCAGCGCGGTCACCAGATCGTCCATCATTTCGTCGGTGTGCAACGGCGTCGGCGTGAGGCGCAGCCGTTCGGTGCCGCGCGGCACGGTCGGATAGTTGATCGGCTGGACATAGATAGAATGCCGGTCCATCAGCGCGTCGCTCGCCTGCTTGCACAAAATCGGATCGCCGACCAGGACCGGGACGATATGGCAGACCGTCGGCATCACTGGAATCCCCGCCGCCTTCAGCTTGGCGATCAGGGTCCGCGCGCGTTCCTGATGGCGGTCCCGCAGATGCTGGGCGCCGGTGACATAGCGGATGCTGGCGAGCGCGCCGGCGGCGACGGCCGGCGGCATCGAGGTGGTGAAGATAAAGCCGTTGCCGAAGCTGCGGATATAGTCGATCAGATCGGCCGACGCGGCAATGTAGCCGCCGACGACGCCAAAGCCCTTGGCCAGCGTTCCCTGCATGATCGACACCCGGTCCATCACGCCGTCGCGTTCGGCGACGCCGGCCCCGGTCGGGCCGTACATGCCGACCGCGTGGACCTCGTCGAGATAGCTCAGCGCGTTGTATTTTTCACAGATATCGAGGATTTCGGCGATCGGCGCAATGTCGCCATCCATCGAATAGACCGATTCGAACACCACTATTTTCGGCGCGTCGGGATCGTCCTGGCTGATCAGCCGTTCTAGATCGGCCGGGTCGTTATGCTTGAAGACCCGCTTGTCCGCATTGGAGTGGCGGATGCCCTCGATCATGGAATTATGGTTCCACGCGTCGGAATAGATCAGGCAGCCCGGCAACCGCCGGCCAAGCGTCGACAAGGCGGTCATATTGGCGACATAGCCGGAGGTAAAAATCAACGCCGCCTCGCGCTGGTGCAGCTTGGCCAGCTCTTGTTCGAGCAGGACATGGTAGTGGTTGGTGCCGGAGATATTGCGCGTGCCGCCGGCCCCCGCACCACAGGCGTCGAGCGCTTCATGCATCGCCGCGATCACGTCCGGGTTCTGGCCCTGGCCAAGATAGTCGTTCGAACACCACACCGTCACCGGCGCCTGCTGCCCGCCTTCGCGAAACACCGCCTTGGGAAAGGCTCCGGCTTCGCGTTCCAAATCGGCGAAAATTCGGTAATCGCCGGACTGCCGGATGTCGGACAGATTATCGGCAAAAAACTTCTGGTAATCCATATCTAACCCTGGGATCACAAAGATTGCGCCATCGGTCGATAAATACGCATGAATTTGAATATTAGGTTAATGCGAATTTATAACCACTGTCAAAATGCCGCAGCGGCGCAAAATAGGTCAATCGAGCCCCGCGGCCATCACCGCCCCCTCGTCGAGTGATTTTTCCAGCCGGTCGAATATCTGGTCGATTTCCGCCTCGGTGACGATCAACGGCGGGCACAGCGCCACCGAATCGCCGAGCGCGCGCAGGATCAATCCGTTCTCCTGCGCCCGGCTGGCGACGAAGGCGCCGACGCCATGCGCCGTCTCGAAGGGTTCCTTGGTCGCCTTGTCGCGCACCAACTCGACCGCGCCGATCAACCCGACGCAGCGCACCTCGCCGGCCAGCGAATGACCGGCGAGCCGGTTGAAGCGGTCCTGGAAACGGCCCATGACGCCGCGCACATGGGCGACGATGTCGCGTTCGGCATAGATTTTCAGGGTTTCCAGCGCGACCGCCGCCGCAACCGGATGGGCCGAGTAGGTGTAGCCGTGCCCGAAGGTGCCGACCTTGTCGCTGTTGGCGCTGATGACGTCGAAAATCTTCTGATTCATCATCAACGCCGAGATCGGCATGTAGGACGAGGACAGCGCCTTGGCCAGCGTAATCATATCGGGTTGCAAGTCGTAGGTCTGGCAACCGAACATGTTGCCGGTGCGCCCGAAACCGCAGATCACCTCATCGACGATGAACAGCACGTCGTATTTCTTTAGCACCGCTTGAATCTTGGCGAAATAGGTTTCGGGCGGCACGATAACGCCGCCCGCCCCCATCACCGGTTCGGCGATGAAGGCGGCAACGGTCTGCGGGCCTTCATCGACGATCTGGCGTTCCAGGCTAGCCGCCAAGCGGGTGGCGAAATCGGACTGCGATTCCCCTTCCTTCGCGCCGCGATAGTAATACGGGCAATCGGCGTGGAGGATATTTTGCAGCGGCAGGTCGAAATCAATGTGATTGGCGGGCAGCCCGGTCAGGCTGGCGGACGCCAGGGTGACGCCGTGATAGCCGCGCAACCGGCTGATGATCTTCTTCTTTTCCGGCCGGCCGAGCGCGTTGTTGTAATACCACACCAGCTTGATCACGGTGTCGTTCGCCTCCGATCCCGAATTGGCGAAGAACACCTTCGACATCGGCACCGGCGCCATCGCCAGCAGCCGTTCCGCCAGTTCGATCGCGGGATGATGGGATTTGGACGCAAAGACATGATAGAAGGGCAATTCCCGCATCTGTTTCGTCGCCGCCTCGACCAGACGTTCCTCGCCGAAGCCAAGCGATGTCGACCACAGGCCGGCAAGCCCTTCGATATAGCCCTTGCCGGCATCGTCATAGACCCAGACCCCCTTGCCCTTGCGGATAATCATCGGCCCGGTTTCGAGATGTTTCTTGAGATTCGTATAAGGATGAATAAGCGATGCGGTATCGCGGCTTTCCGGCGAATTGGGGAGCGTGGTCATGAATCGTCCTTGGCGGCGTCGGATTGAGGTCGCCTTCACTTTACGCCCGTGACGTGCGCAAGGGAACCTGTGAACGGCGGCGCGGATCCGCCATCGCGCTTTGGTATCGGATCACGCCTTTACAAAGGTTATTTTCACACTATCTATCGAGTCTGAATTTAATATAACATAAAATTAGAGTTATTTATTCAATATCACACGGGGCTTGTTATGCCGCAAGTATATATCATTCATGAAAACGAGGCGTGGCTGCCGCCTTTGCGCGCCGCGCTCGACGCCGCCGGCGTGCCCTTCACTGACTGGCATCTCGATGGCGGATCGTTCGATTTTTCGGCGCCGCCACCGCCAGGCGTGTTTTACAGCCGGATGAGCGCCTCGTCGCATACCCGCGGCCACATCCACGCACCGGAATACACCGCCAGCGTGCTGGCCTGGCTGGGCGCGCATGGCCGCCGCGTCGTCAATGACGGCCGCGCGCTTGAACTGGAACTCAGCAAAATCAAGCAATATGCCGCGTTGAGCGCCTTTGGCGTGCGGGTGCCGCGCACCGTGGCGGCGGTTGGCCGCGACGCGCTCAAAGCAGCGGCGCGAAAATTCGGCGTCCCGCTGATCGTGAAACCCAACCGGGGCGGCAAGGGTGCCGGCGTCCAGCTGTTCCAGACCCTGGAATCGCTCAACCAGCATCTCGACAGCCCGGACCTTGACCCCGGACCGGACGGCACGATGCTGTTGCAGGACTATATCCAATCCGCCGACGCCTCGATCATCCGTTGCGAGTTCGTCGGCGGCGCGTTCCTTTATGCGGTGCGCGTGGACACCTCCAGGGGTTTCGAGCTGTGTCCCGCCGATGTCTGCGCGATCGAAGACCAGGCCGGCCCGGCCGGTAAGGCCCGGCACGCGGCATTCGAAATTCTGGCCGGTTTCGATCATCCCAACCTGGAAAGCTTCGCGAAATTCATGGCCGCAAACGGGATCGAAATCGCCGGCATCGAAATGATCCTGGACGCCCACGGCGTAGCCTGGACATACGACGTCAACACCAACACCAACTACAACCCGGACGCCGAAGCCGCGGCCGGGAACTACGAGGACGCGGTGCTGCCGGAGCTCATCGACAAAGGCCATGTCGT
>PTKA01000170.1 GCA_002937525.1 Alphaproteobacteria bacterium MarineAlpha10_Bin3 | reverse complement strand
GACCAGCGGCACCAGCGGATGCGCCGTCCGGCGCCAGCCCTCGTCGATCCGCGCCCGGTCAAGCAGTTCCAGCTTCGCCTTGGCGGCGATTTCCGCCGCCGCGTCATGGGGAATAACGCCGAGTTCGGCTTCGGCCCATGCCAGCGCCACTTCCACATCGAGCCAGGCTTGCCACCGGCTCTCAAGGCTGAACAGGCTGCGAATGCCAGGGTCCAAAATGCGAAGAGACGTTGGATTGTTCGACATATTGAAACGATACCCCGTTCACTGTTTCACGCATTATAGGTATCGCTGTCCAGTGGGTTCAATCTTGCGTATAAACCGCCACGGCAACGGCTACATTCGTGCCGTGACAAGGTTTGAAAAGACGCTATAACGGCGTCGAACGGTTGTGGAGTGGACCCGATGCAGAACAAGCAACAATCGATGACACGCGAGGAAGTGCGGGAAATCGATAGCCATGTCGGCCGCCGGCTGCGCTTGCGGCGCATCACGATGGATTTCAGCCAGACCTATCTGGCCGATCAGGTCGGGCTGTCGTTTCAGCAATTCCAAAAATACGAAAAAGGTGCCAACCGGATCAGCGCCAGCAAGCTGCATGATTTCGCCCGGCTTCTCGACGTGCCGGTTTCGTTTTTCTTCGATGACATGCCAGGCGACATGAAGGCGGCTTCGCTCGCCGACACGCCTTCCATCGACGCCGATGAAAACCCGTTCGAGGACCCGCAGATCCGGGCCTTCGTCCAGGCCTATCAAAGTCTGCCTGGCGCCGGGCTGCGGCGGGCGATCTTTCAGGCGGTCAAAGCAGTCGCGCGCCAGAACCAGGCGGACTGACGGCAACGACGGCGTCCGGAAGGACCGGCCATGGCGATGGCGCTGTCGCTTTCGGTTCGCATCGCTGAATCCCGTCGCGCCAAGGATGTCGCGGCGATCCCCATCGACGATCTGGCGGCGCGCGCCAAGGCGGCGGGGTTCGCCGGCCTGTCGATGCAGGCGTCGGTGGTGTCGGTACATTCGCCGCGCGCCCGCGCGCGCCAGGTCCGGGCACTTCTGGATCGCCTGGGATTGCGGGTTTCGATGGTTACCGGCGACCTGCCGCTGGCCATCAACAACGCAGCCGCGACGGCGTCGTTGCACGGCCCGACGCCGTATCTCGACCTTGCCGAATGTCTTGGCTGCAGGCTGTTGCGGGTCATGCTGCACCATGAGGACGATATCGGCGTGGCGCGCCGTGCCGCCGACGAGGCCGCCGAACGGGGCATGGCGCTCAGCCACCAGATGCATTGGGGGTCGCTGTTCGAGACCGTGGACGGCGCGCTGGATGTGCTGGGCAAAATCGGCCGCGATAATTTCGGCGTCACCCTGGAGCCGGCCAACATGCTGGTCAATGGCACCGCGCATGGCCGGTCCGCGGTCGAGCGCCTGGCACCCTATCTGCGCAATGTATATTTCCAGAACATCCGGCTCGACCCCGCCTCGGCGTTGATCTGGCGCAGCCGCCGGCGCGGTCCGGTCGGCGTGCGCTATCTGGCGCTGGGCGACAAGTCGGGCATCGACGCCCCGGCGCTGATCGAGGCGCTGAAGCGGGTCGGTTACGATGGCTGGTTTTCGGTGCATCAGCCGTTGGCCGACGGCGAGGACGCCGGCGCCGCGATTCGCCATGCGGCGGCCTTGTTTTTACCAATGTTGTAAATTAAGTAGAACGAACCGCTATTACCGGGGACGAATTTCTCATGCCGACACCAACGGGGCGCAATTTCCTGCATACGCCGGGACCGACGAACATTCCCGACCGGGTGCTGCGCGCCATGAACCAGCCCGCGGTCGATTTTTCGACCCCGGCGTTCCTTAAAATGATGAACAGCGTCTTCGACGATATGAAGCGCGTGTTTCGCACCCAAGGCGACGTCATCATGTATGCCAGCAACGGTCACGGCGCCTGGGAGGCGGCCCTGGTCAATACGCTGTCGCCGGGCGACCGGGTGCTGATCCACGACACCGGCCATTTTTCGGCCAACTGGGCCGAGATGGCCGAAGCGTTCGGTGTCACGGTCGAACGCATCCCCGGCGATTGGCGCCGGGGCATCGATGCCGATCTGGTCGAAGCGCATCTGTGTAGCGATACCGGCCATTCCATCAAGGCGCTGCTTAGCGTCCACACCGACACCGCGACCGGCATCACCAGCGATCTGCCCGCCATCCGCCGCGCCATCGACAACGCGAAGCATCCGGCTTTGTTCATGGTCGATACGGTCGCGGCCCTGGCGACGACCGAGTTTCGCATGGACGATTGGGGGATCGATGTCGCCGTCGGCGGATCGCAGAAGGGTTTGATGCAGCCGCCGGGGCTGGCCTTCAACGCGGTCAGCGCCAAGGCGCTGGCGGCCTCGCAGACGGCGCGGCTGCCAAGCGTGTACTGGGATTGGAACCGGCGGCTGGAGCCCGCCTATTACCGCCGTTTTTGCGGCACGCCGCCCGAACATCTGCTGTTCGCCCTGCGCGAAGGGCTCGACATGATCTTCGAGGAGGGGCTGGACAACGCCTTCGCGCGGCACCGGCGGATTGCGCAAGCGGTGCGGCGCGCGGTCGCCGTATGGGGACGGGGCAACACTTTGTCCTTGAACGCCATCGAAGCCAGCGAGATGTCGAATTCGGTAACCACGGTGCTGGTCGCCAATGGCTACGATATCGACCGCTTCCGGACCACCTGCCGGGAACGTTTCAACGTCTCGATTGCAACCGGGCTTGGCAAAACCATGGGCAAGGCGTTCCGCATCGGCCATATGGGGCATATCAACGAGCCGATGATCATCGGCGCGCTCGCCGGCGTGGAAGCCACGCTGAGCATTTGCGAGATTCCCCATGAAGCCGGCGGCGTCGATGCGGCCGTGCGGTTCCTCGCCTCGGCATAGCGCGCGGGTCATGGACGCCGAACCGATCTACAAGATCTGCGCTGCCGGGGAATGGGCGCAAGCGGTGCGCCAGGGCCGCTATATCGGCAGCGCCGTCGACGTCAAGGACGGCTTCATTCATTTCTCTACCGCCCGGCAGGCCGCCGAGACCGCGCGGCGGCACTTCGCCGGTCAATCCGGCCTGGTCCTGGTCAAGGTGAACCCGGCGTTATTGCAAGCGGATCTGAAATGGGAAGCGTCACGGAACGGCGATCTGTTTCCCCACCTTTATGGCTCCTTGCCCACCGCTGCGGCAACCGATGTCAGGCCGCTGCCGCTCGGCGATGACGGAATTCCGATTTTGCCCGAATTTCAGTCCGGCCATTGAATCCATGCGCGGGGTTCAGCTGTTGAGACCGTAGAATTCGACCGCATTGTCGCAGGTGATCTTGCGCATTACGTCATCGGGCAGATGACCGAACTGTTCGGCGATGTATTTGTCGGATTCCGGCCAGACCCCATCGCCATGCGGATAGTCCGATCCCCACATCAGCGATTCCACGCCGATATCGTCGACCAGCTTGGTCCCGATCATGTCGAACTGGAAGGTCGCCTTGCACTGGCGGCGCCAATAGTCGCTCGGCTTCATCTTCAGGCCGAGGTCCTGAAAACGGTCCTCCCACTCAAAATCCATCCGGTCGAGCGCGTAGGGCAGCCAGCCGATGCCGCTTTCGCCGAGCGCGATGCGGATATTGGGATAGCGTTCCAGCACCGCCTTGCCGATGATCGCGGCGATGATGTTGACCAGGTTCATCTGAAAGCCGGACACGATGGTGAATATCGCGGCGCGTGAGCTGTTCCGGTCCAGACCCGCGCGCTTGGCCGGGTCCATCGCCGGAAAGGTGTGGAAATGCAACGGCAGCCCGACTTCGTTTATGGTCTGCCACAAGGGTTCCCAGCAGGGGTGATACATCGGTTCCATGTCCCATGAACAGGACAGTTCGATGCCGCGCAGGTTGAGATCCTTGACCCGGTAAATTTCCTTTACCGCCGCGTCGATATCGCCGTAGGGAAGACAGGCCAGCCCAATATGCCGGTCGGGGTAATGGGTGCAAAAATCCGATAGCCAGTCATTGTAGATGCGGTACATCTCGTTGGCGGCTTCGTGATCGGACAGTTTGCTGGCGGCGCCCAGAATACCGTACAGCACTTCGGCGTCGACACCGTCGAGCTCCATATCCTTGATCCGCAGATGCGGGTCGGAGACGCGGCGGATATCCTTCTTGCCGTCTTCGTACAGATTGGTCGCCGCCATCAGATCGGCCCGCGCATGGGTGCCGGGCACATATTTCGCGCCGGACGGCCCGAGCCCGTTTTTCAGCCCGAACGACGTGCCGTTCTTGCAGGTCCAGTACGGCCCGTCCGGCCCGTCGATGACGTAGGGCATCCGCTCGCGCATCGAGGGCCGCGCCTCGGTGACAAAAAGATCTGGCGGCATCCAGCACAGATCGATATGGCAATCGGCGGAAACGCGGTTGTATTTCATGGCGTGTCATCCCTTGGGTTTTCAGCAGCGCATCGAGGTATTCTAGGCCCAGCAGACGCTTTACCGCAACCGGCGGGGGTTTTCAGCTTCCAATTTCCTGCTCGTGCGTTGGGCGTCCGTGATGTAGTCGCGAATGATTGGCGCGGCGTCGCGTTTGCCGGCCAATTGCATGTGAAAGACAAACTGACTTCCGGTGCGGAACATCATTTCGGCGCTGACCAGGTAGAATTCCCACATGCGGGCAAACTTCGCGTCATACATGGCTTCGATCTCTTGGCGGTTGGCCTCGAAGCGCGTGATCCAATGGGCCAGGGTCTTGGCGTAATGCAACCGCAGAATCTCCAAATCGGTGACCCACAGACTGTTGCGTTCCACCGCCTCGAATACCTCGGAAAGC
>PTKA01000017.1 GCA_002937525.1 Alphaproteobacteria bacterium MarineAlpha10_Bin3 | reverse complement strand
CCACTTCCCCACAGGCCCAACAACAACAGAAGCGGTCAATTGATATGGTACATAAACCGGTCAATTCGATTTGTTCTCGACACTATTTGTCCGAATTTGCCGGGGATGCTTCACGAAGCAGGTTACGCAAAGGCTGATGTAATTGGTCGTTGCCAGCACAAATATCGTCGGCGCCAAGCCGGTAGGTCCGGCCGGCGATATCGGTGACCTGGCCGCCGGCTTCCCGCACCAGCAGAATACCGGCGGCGACGTCCCATGAATTAAGCCCGTTTTCCCAATAGCCGTCATAGCGTCCCGCCGCGACATAAGCGAGGTCCAGGGCGGCGGAACCGAGCCGTCGCACGCCGGAACATTGCGCCATGACGCGGCCTAGCTGATTCAGGAATCGGCCATGCCCGGCGCCGTCCTGGACACCCAGGAAAGGAATGCCGGTGGCGAATAATGCGTCCGGTAGCTGGGTGCGTTCCGACACCCGCAAACGGCGATCGTTTACATAGGCGCCCAGACCGCGTTCAGCCCAAAACACTTCGTCCTTCAGCGGGTCGTAAATCAGGCCCGCGACAATATCGCCGTCGCGTTCCAGCGCAATCGAGATGCAGAAATGCGGAATCCCGTGCAGAAAATTGGTCGTTCCATCGAGCGGATCGACGATCCAGCGGTGGCGGCTGTCCCGTCCTTGGGTCACGCCCGATTCTTCCATCAACAATGTGTAGTCGGGGCGCGCATGCGTCAGGGCTTCGCGCAAAATACGTTCGGCCTTGCGGTCGGCGCTGGAGACAAAATCGGCCGGCCCCTTGCGGCTTACCTGAAGCTGTTCGACCTCGCCAAAATCGCGGATAAGCCGCTTGCCGGCCTTGTCCGCCGCCATGGCCATCACGTTGATGATCGCGGATCGCAGCGCCATGGTCAGTTCAATCCTTGGCCCGGCTTACATAGGTCGCATCGGCGGTGTTGACGACGACCCGCGTGCCCGCCTCGATATGCGGCGGCACCATGATGCGAACGCCGTTTTCGAGTTTCGCCGGTTTGTAGGAAGACGATGCCGTCTGTCCCTTGACCACCGGGTCCGCCTCGGTGACCGCCATGGTCACGGATTCCGGCAGGCTCACGCCGATCGGCGATCCCTCGAAGGATTCGATCGTGACGACCATGCTGTCTTGCAGGAATTGCGCCGCATCCGCGCCGATGAAATCGATGTTCAGCGTAATCTGTTCGTAGGTTTCGTTTTCCATGAAGGTAAAATCGTCGCCGTCCGAATACAAATACTGGTGTTCGCGCTGATCGAGACGCACTTGCTCCACCGTTTGGGACGAGCGAAACCGTTCGTTCAATTTCGAGCCATTGCGGATATCTTTCAATTCGACCTGTAGATACGCGCCGCCCTTGCCGGGCTGGGTGTGCTGGATTTTGACCGCACGCCATAAGCGGCCCTGATGCTCGATGATATTGCCGGGCCGGATGGCATTGCCGTTGATTTTCATGGGTTCGATTTTCGCTATTGGAATGCGGCGGCGTTATAGCCGCTTCAACGTTCCACCGCAACGGTTTCCAGGACTTCGTTGAATGCCTTGACGGCGGCTGCCGGTCCTTCGCGATAGTCCCATATACCGGCAACCACCGACAAAAAATCCGCCCCGGTGGCGATCAACGGCGGACAATTGTCAACTGTAATACCGCCGATCGCCACGCAGGGCGTCACCATCAGATCACTCCACCAGCGCAGGATTTCCGGGTCGACCTGCGACTTGGGGGTTTTCGTGCCGGACCGATAGAAGGCACCAAAGGCGACATAGTCGGCGCCGGCATCGGCCGCCACGATCGATAAATCCCGCGACTGGTGACAGGTCACGCCGATTATGGCGTCGCGGCCGAGCAGGCTACGCGCTTCGCGGTAACTGGCGTCTTCCTGACCGATATGGACTCCGTCGCAACCAGTGTCATAGGCAAGGTCGGGACGGTCGTTCATGATCAGATCGACGCTGCGGTCATGGGCCACCGGGAGCAGAATTTCGGCCGCACGGCGCACCGCATTATCGTCGATATCCTTCAGGCGCAATTGCACGCAGGCGACGTCGCCCGCATCCAACGCCATCGCCAAATCATCACGGAATGCCGCCGGATCAATGCGCGGCGGCGTGATCAGATAAAGACGGCAGCGCGTGTTCAAGCCTTGCCCTGGTAAATTTTTACGACATTGTCGAGCAAAGCGAGCGCATCCGGCTTCGCCCGCTGGAAGGAATTGCGGCCGATGATCGATCCGCTGGCGCCGCCATCGCGGATTTCACGGATTTCGGCCAGAACGCCTTCGGTACCCTTCGCCGCACCGCCGGAAAACACGACAATTCGGCGGCCGTTATAAGCGGATTGCACGATATGGGCGACGCGCTTGCTCAGGGTCGAGATGTCGATGCCTTCTTCGGCATAGACCTTTTTCGCTTCGGCTTGCTCGATATGGTCGGTTGGCGGTTTCACTTTGATAATGTGCGCGCCAAGCAGTGCCGCCAGATGGGCGGCATAAGCGGTAACGTCGATCGCCGACTCGCCTTCCTTGGACAGGTTTCCGCCGCGCGGATAGGACCACAGAACAACCGCGAGGCCGACGGATTTGGCTTCGGCCGCCAATTCGCGAAATTCTTCCATCATCTCGAACTGATCGTCGGCGCCGGGATAAATGGTGAAACCAACCGCCGAACAACCCAGGCGCAACGCGTCGTCCACGCCGCCATAAACCGCCTGGTCCTTGGATGTTGCGTGAGAATTGGAAGAGTTGCATTTAAGGATCGTCGGGATGGCGCCGGCAAAGGTATCCGCGCCGGCCTCCAGGCTGCCAAGTGGTGCTGCATAGGCGGATAACCCGGCGTCGATTGCCAGTTGGAAATGGTAATGCGGGTCATAACCGGCCGCATTCTTGGCGAAACTTCGGGCCGGTCCGTGCTCGAAGCCTTGATCGACGGGCAAAATAACAAGTTTACCGGTACCGGCGAGGCGTCCATGCATCAATATGCGCGCAAGATTGGCCTTCGTGCCGGGACAATCGCTTTCGTAATTGGCCAATAGTTTTTTGACGCGCTGCGTAACTTTCATGGCGACGGCTCCAATTTCAATCTGGACGTTGCGTATCGGCGGTCATATCGCAATTTGCATCAGTTTATCAGTGGGCATTGGTATATCAAGACAGGCCTTGCAGATGGGCGAGATTGGCCATGCGCAATTCGGTTTCGGTGTGTCCGGCGTCATAGGCTGGCGAGAGGATGATCTCCACATCGCTGATGGCGATTTCAACATAGACCGTAATCAGTTCAAGGTAATCGCCCCAGCCGGCCTCGAATGCCTTGGCCATTTTTACCGAGGCAGCGGATTTTTCAACGACGCGCGCGCTGCCGGTAACGCGGAGCGCCTTGCGAGTCAGCACGTCAATAAAACAAATCTCGATTTGCGGCCGCACGGCGATATTCGCCAGCGTTCCGGGCGAGCGAATATTGCCAAAGGCGATTGTCGCATCATCGACGATAACGAAGGTCGCCTTGGGTGAAACTACCGGGCGGCCGGCCTCATCGACCGTTGCAACCATGCCGGCACTATGGTCGGTGACAATCTTCTTCATCTCTTGCGTCAACATCGCCGCCTCCTATCCAAGCCAGTCCCGGCATGCAACCAACAGATCCAGACCGGCAACTTCCCTATCATACAGATCGAGCGATACCGGCCGCTCGCGAAACAGTATTGCGCCAGTCTGCGCGGCGATGTCGCCAATTTGCGCCGCCGCCGGGCCGTCGTAGCGGATCGCCTTTACGCCATGTCGAAGTGCCGCTAGCGCGTGGCCCGGCGCATCGCCGCAATCGAGAATTGCGGTAACTTTCACATCCGGAAAGCGGGCCCGCGCCGCGGCAATGACGGCGTCGAACCAACCCGGTCCGGCGGCCTGGGCGGCGTTCGGCGCAGAGATTACGGTGACGCAAACGCCCAGCGCCTCGGCGGCGGCCAGCGCGATTTCGGTCTGGGCGAGACTGATGACGGTTATGGCGCGACGGTTCTGATTCAGCCCAGTTTCCCCATTGCGACCGCGGTATCCGACATGCGGTTCGAGAAGCCCCATTCGTTATCGTACCAGGAAAGTACCCGGACCAGCGTGCCTTTGACGACTTTGGTCTGGGTCAGATCGAAGGTCGAGCTGGCCGGGCAATGGTTGAAATCAACCGAGACCAACGGTGCCTCATTGGTCTCCAGAACACCCTTGAGCGCACCGCCGGCGGCAGCCTGTTTGATTGCCCCGTTGACTTCCTCGACATCGGTTTCGCGCGACGCATCGAATTTCAGGTCGATGAGCGAGACATTGGCCGTTGGCACGCGTATCGCCGTGCCGTCCAGCTTGCCTTCCAGTTCCGGTAAGACCAGTCCGACCGCCTTGGCGGCGCCGGTCGATGCCGGGATCAGGGATAGCGAGGCGGCGCGCGCGCGCCGCATATCGGAATGCAGGGTATCGACCGTTCTTTGATCGCCGGTGAAAGCGTGGATCGTCGTCATGAAGCCGCGTTCGATGCCGATTGCCTGATGGAGCACATGGGCCACCGGCGCCAGGCAATTGGTGGTGCAGGACGCGTTCGAAACAACGGTGTGGCTGGCGTCGAGTTTATCGTGATTGACGCCGTAAACGACCGTCAAATCGGCGCCGCTTGTTGGCGCCGACACCAATACCCGTTTGGCGCCCGCTTCGAGATGCATGGCGGCCTGATCGCGCGTGGTGAATATCCCGGTGCATTCAAAGGCGATATCGACGCCAAGTTCCTTCCAGGGCAGCTTCGTTGGATCGCGTTCGGTGGTTACCTTGATTTTTCCGCGGCCGAAATCCATCCAGTCATCGCCGGTGCTCACATTGCCGGGAAAGACGCCGTGGACCGAATCGTATTTGAGCAAATGTGCGTTTGCCGCCACCGAGCCAAGGTCGTTCACGGCGACAAATTCGAGATCGTCGCGTTTCGATTCCAGCGCCGCCCGTAGCACAAGACGGCCGATGCGGCCAAAACCGTTGATTGCCACGCGTATTGCCATGCGATAGATCCTTTCGCTTAATACTTAATTTACAGCCGTTGCTGCGCGGCGGCGGCTACGGCTTCAGCGGTAATGCCGAAATGTTCATAAAGATCGGCCGCCGGCGCCGACGCGCCGAAACCCGTCATGCCAACAAACCCGCCATCGAATCCGATATACCGCTCCCAGCCCTGCACGACAGCCGCTTCGACCGCAACGCGCACCGTATCGGGTCCAAGCACCGATTGGCGGTAGGGCGCATCTTGCTGGTCGAACAATTCCTGGCACGGCATCGACACGACGGCGGTGCCGACGCCGTCCGCTTGCAGCATTTCGCGCGCGGCGCAGGCGATCTCAACCTCGGAGCCGGTCGCCAGCAGCGTTACTTTGCGTCCGCCGTCCGCTTCGCGCAGAATATAGGCGCCGCGCGCGCATGGATTGTCCGTCTCGAAGGCGGACCGCAAAGTTGGCAAGCCCTGGCGGGTGAGGGCCAGTAACGATGGCGTGTCCACCGATTTGACCGCCAGAGCCCAGCATTCCGCCGTTTCCACCGCGTCGGCGGGGCGAAAGACGTTTAAATTTGGAATGGCGCGCAGGCTGGCGAGCTGTTCCACGGGCTGATGCGTCGGACCGTCCTCGCCAAGCCCGATTGAATCGTGGGTCATCACATAGATGACGCGCAACCCCATCAGCGCCGCCAGTCGAATCGAAGGACGGCAGTAATCGGTGAAGATGAGAAAGGTACCGCCATAGGGGATCAGTCCGCCATGCAGGGCAATGCCATTCATCGCCGACGCCATGGCGTGTTCGCGAACCCCATAATAGATATAAGAACCGGAATACGCGTGCGGGCCGACACCGTGCATATCCGCTATCTTGGTCAGATTCGAGCCGGTCAGGTCGGCCGAACCGCCGGCAAAATTCGGGATCACCCGGTTCAGCACTTCAAGCGTCTTCTGCGACGCCTGCCGGGTCGCCATTTTCGGCTTTTCCGCGATCAGGGACTGGCGGAATTCGTCGATGGCGCGGTCTACCGCCGCCGGCACGTCGCCCGATTGGGCGGCCTCGAAGCGCGCCTTGGCGTCCGGCGTCAATGAATCGAGTCGCTGACGCCACGCCTGACGCGCCGCCTTGCCACGCGCGCCGACGCCGCGCCATGCCGATAGGATATCCTTGGGAATTTCAAACGCCGCGTGCGGCCAATTCAGCGCATGGCGGGTCGCCGCGACTTCATCGCTGCCAAGTGCTGCGCCGTGGGCGGCGGCGGTGCCCTGTTTGTTGGGCGCGCCATATCCAATCACCGTGCGGCAGGCGATCAGCGATGGCCGGTCACTGTTTTTTGCCGTCTCGATCGCCGTGGCGATGGCGTCGGGATCATGGCCATCGATCCGGCATGTATCCCAGCCATAGGCCGCAAACCGCACGGTCTGGTCGTCCCCGACCGTAAGGTCGGTGTCGCCATCGATGGAAATATGGTTGTCGTCGAACAGGACGATCAGACGTCCGAGCCCCAAATGACCGGCAAGAGAGGCGGCTTCATGGCTCAGGCCTTCCATTAGGCAGCCGTCCCCGGCAAGGACATAGGTGTAATGATCGACGATATCGTCGCCATGCCGCGCCGCCGTCATTCGTTCCGCCAGAGCCATCCCGACCGCATTGGCGATGCCTTGTCCAAGTGGTCCGGTGGTGGTTTCGATCCCGGCCGCATGGCCATATTCGGGATGTCCGGCAGTGTTGCTTCCGAGCTGGCGGAAATTCCGGATCTGTTCGATATCGATATCCGGGTATCCGGCCAGATAAAGCAGCGAATAGAGCAGCATCGACCCGTGTCCGTTGGACAATATGAACCGGTCGCGATCGGGCCAGGCCGGGTCGGCCGCATCGAAGGTCAAAAAGCGGGTAAACAGGACCGTGGCGATGTCCGCCATGCCCATGGGCATGCCCGGATGGCCGCTATTGGCGGCTTGCACCGCGTCCATCGACAAAACGCGGATGGCGTTGGCGAGTTGGGTGTGTGTGACGCCCGTTTCCGTCACCGTTTCGGCAAGCGTCATGGAGGGAGAACCTTGACTGTGGGGAGCAATTTAGACCGCGCCGGTTGTTGCGCCTAGAGTGGCAACATGGCGAGCCAAAAGAGATGCGTCAACGATGTTTTCCAAACAGCACCTCCGGATCGCTGAATTTCGCTATGAGGTTCGGTTGACGGTACTTAGGACGCCGCCTATTGTTGCCCTGTTTTGCGGCCCTTCGAATTAAGAATTATGTTTATAAAAATGAATTCGCGCCTTGATAATGTTCAGGAACGACTCGAAGCGGCGCTGGCGCGAATCGACAATGCCCTGAAGCGGCGAAAGTCCGACGACGGCCTTGCCGACAGGCTGAAAATACTGACTGACGAGCATTTGGCGTTACGTGGCCAGCACCGCGATATCAGCAGCCGGCTGGACACGGCGATCAACCGTTTGCAGCGTGTGCTGAAGGATTAACCCCGATGCCCCATCTGTCTGTCACGATTAACGGGCGCAGCTATTCGGTCGCCTGCGAAGAGGGACAGCGAGAGCATCTGGGACGCCTCGCGGATCACCTCAAGGATAAAGTGGAAGGGCTGGCAGAGTCGCTTGGCCAGATTGGCGACGCGCGGCTGATGCTGATGGCCGGTTTGTTGATCTCGGACGAATTGTCCGATGCCTGTGAGGAACTGGAGGTGGCGCGTGGCGCCGAGGACAAGGTGGCGACCCAAAATGTACAAGATCAGGCGGACCGCATGACCGGGAAGCTTGAAAAATTGGCGCAACGCGCGGAAGCTATTGCCGCGCGCCTCGAAGCACCCTAGGTATAAGGGGGCGGTTGCTGCGCGGTGCGTTTGGTTTTCATATCCCAGGGGCGATAATTCTCACGAAGGGAGCTGTCACTGCCGGGATCCTGGTCTCGATACACGGCGCCCACCTAGTACGCTAGGTCCTTGAGGATGCGACATAACCGACGGCCGAGGCGGCGCCGCCCACCCACATAGACTTACTTTCCTGTCATTTTTCAATTCATTGACCGGTTTATGTCATCTTTGTTCGAGCGCAAGAAGAAGCTTCGCAAAGCTGCGGCCCTGCGCCGCCAGCGCGCGGCTGCCGGGGGCGATATCGGCGTCCGCTTGCTCGAACAATTCGACCGGGCGATTGCGGCGCCGACGGGTAGCGTTGTATCCGGATACTGGCCGATCGGCGACGAAGCGAATGTGATGACTCTATTGCGGGCGCTGGGCGGGCGTGGATTTGAGATGGCGTTGCCGGTCGTGCCGGTGCGCGATCGCGCTTTGACTTTCCGCCGGTGGCGGCTGGGCGATGCGATGAAAGCAGGACCCTTTGAGATCGCCGAGCCTAGCGCCGACGCGCCCATGATGGCTCCGGATTTGATTTTGACGCCGTTGCTCGCCTTTGATCGGGCGGGCAGGCGGCTTGGTTATGGCGGTGGCTACTATGACCGGACAATCGCTGAATTACGCAAAGCGAAGACCGTCACGGTGGTCGGCATTGCCTATGCGGCGCAGGAATACGACGCCATTCCGTGCGGTGCCACGGATGTCCCGCTCGACTGGATCGTGACCGAAACGGACGCATTTTACGTGGAGCAAAGCCGGCCATGAGAATTCTTTTTTGCGGCGACATAGTCGGGCGCGCCGGCCGGGACGCGATTTCCAAACATGTGCCGATATTGCGCCGGCAGTTAAAAACCGATTTCGTCATCGCCAATGGGGAAAACGCGGCGCATGGTTTCGGGATGACGGAGAAAACCTGCGCCGAAATTTTTGCCGCCGGAGTCGATGTGATTACCGGCGGCAACCACACCTGGGATAAAGCTGAAATCATCCCGCATATGGACGGGAATCCGCGGTTGTTGCGGCCAGCGAACTTCCCCAAAACGACGCCTGGACGCGGATCGGGTATCTATAGCGATGGCGCTGGGCGAAAGATAAAGGTCATCAACATTATGACCCGACTTTTCATGGAATTACTGGATGATCCTTTTGCAGTACTTGAGGAGGAATTGACCCTTGGGGTGCCGAAGAAAAGTGGCTTTGACGCCGTGATCGTCGATGTCCATGGCGAAGCCACGAGCGAGAAAATGGCGCTTGGCCATCTGGCGGATGGCCGCGCCAGCCTTGTGGTCGGCACCCATACCCATGTCCCGACGGCGGATACATTCATCCTGAACGGCGGTACCGGCTATCAGACCGACGCCGGCATGTGCGGCGATTATGATTCGGTGATCGGCATGCGCAAGGAAGCGTCGATCAATAACTTTTTGCGTAAATTTCCCCGTGACCGGTTAAGCCCGGCCGAGGGGGAAGCGACGCTGTGCGGTGTATTCGTGGAAACCGATCCGCAAACAGGCCTGGCCAAGACGATCAGTCCGGTACGCTGCGGTGGCCGGTTACCGCCACAATTGCCTTCCGGCATTGAAGTTTCTGGCGGCTGACGCGGATTTATTGCGACCGTTGGGCGGCCTTGGCCACGGCTTCGAGAGGACGCCGGTAATCTCGCGTCCGACGACACCGCCGTCTCCCTTGACGTCATTGGCGATGACGGCGCATAGCGCATCGACATGGGCGCTAACGACCTCCATGGCGTTATCGTCGTGCAGCGCTATTTCCTCCAGGAAGGTACACAGCGAACCGCCGATCTCGGTGATGAGTTCATATCCGAAGGTCGATCCCAGGCCGTGGATATCGTGCGATTGCCGGAAAATTTCAGGGAATAATTTTGGCCGTAAATCGGCTTTCTCTCCCGCGTGCCGGACCATCTTTACAAGGTCGTTGATTTGCGCCTCCGCGCGCGAGACGTAGTTGGCGCCATGTTCTTGCAGGATTCGTTCGGCATTCTTCAGCATCGTGTCGGTAATGGCGCCGCCACCGCTGACCTTCGACCTGATTTTGTTCGGGACTTTGATGAAATCCGCTTTGCCGGCGGGCATGTTTGCCTGTTTTGTTTTTTCAGTCATCTATCATTCTCCGACCGTTCCGCCCCGTTTCACTGCTGCATTCCCGGTGAGGCATCATTATCATCGTGACGACGACCCACGCCCTGGTATTTCCGGACTGCGCGCCGCCGATCGGGCCCAAAATAAATCGCAGTGCGTATGAATTGACGCGGGTTTTCGATGATCATTACAAGTCTATTATAAAGGCTCTTTGCGGTCAGGGGCTTGGCAAGGAATTCGGTCACCCCGACATCCCGAGCCTCCTGTACCCGATCACGCGAAGTGTTGCTGGTCAGCATGACGATGGGCACAAAGGGATTGGGGCTATCGCTTGCCGAACGCACCATTTGGGTGAAATCGATGCCGTCCAGCGGCTCCATGATCCAGTCGGTAATCACGATATCGGCGGGAAAATGGCGCAGTTCGGCGTAGCAGCCCGTTGACGAAGTCTGCCCTGGACGAAGGAGCCATCGTCTGATTCTCTGGGGGCCTGTCTTGAAGGGGATTTGCCGATGGCAATGGGACAGC
>PTKA01000169.1 GCA_002937525.1 Alphaproteobacteria bacterium MarineAlpha10_Bin3 | reverse complement strand
CGGATTCGACATTGCCCGACAACCGGGCCGCGACAACGATCTGCTTGCCGGCGACTTTGAATTTTTCAATGAAATCAAGAACGTTCGGCGTGCGCGGATTGATCAGGCTGATCTCGAAGGTCTGGCTTTTTTCCGTCGTCACCAGCAGGGGATCGACCGTCAGCGCGGCGTCTTTGGCGATCGCGATCGCGCCCGCCGTTCCCAGATTTATCGTCGTGATATCGCGCGTCACCGTATCGGTCGGATTGATATTCGCACCCTTGAAGGACGGCCATAGCAGATAGGGTGCGGGCTTGACCGCGCCGCCGGACCCGGCGTTGACGATGCGCGCCAGCGGCATGTCGCCGACCACCTGTTTCTCGGCCACCGAAACGCCCCACTTCGCCATCAGCTTGTTCAGGCTCGAATCGCGGATGATCGGCCGGCCCGTCGCCAGGGAGCCCTGCGCCAATTCGCTATACGGATCGACCATCAGCAGCGCCCGGCCGCCACGCATCAGATATTGATCGACACTATAGAGTTCCTCGGCGCTGAGCGCCGTCGCGTGGGCCATGAACAGCACGTCGATCTCGTCGGTCAGGTCGGTTTCGATATCGAAGATGTTGCGGACCTCGAAGCCCTGCTCCATGGCGTCAACCAGCATCCAGCGCTTGGGCGGCCCCGCCGAAGGTGCGAAGTCGCCGAACATCGGCAGGCTGGTGACGATGCCGATGACCTTCTTTTTCGGATTGATCAATCCTTCCAGCAACCGCGCCAGATCGTATTCGAGAAACGATTCGCGAGTCGGTTGAAAGAAACCGATCGAGGCGCGGGTGTCGCCGAGCCGCGCGGCCAAACCGAAATAGACCCGCTCGCCGCCACTGTCGATCGGCACGCCCTGAACGCCGGCCGCGACCGCCACGTCCTCGATCTCGGAAAACGGCTCCGGGTCCTGCTCGATGACGGTCAGCCGGTCGCCGGCGGCGGCGGAAAATTCGTTGAGTACATCGCGCACCCGCCCGGCATAAGCGCCGTAAATCGCCACCTCCTTGACCAGCCGCTGCGAGATGTAGAGTTCCAGCGTGATCGGTTCCTCGATCCGGTCCAGGATGCGCCGCGTGCCGTCGGCCAGCGTGAACAGGCGGTCTTCGGTCAAATCGAGCCGCATCCCGGCGAGGCCCGAAATAGCGACATTGATGGCGACAAACACCCCAAAGACGGCGGCAATGGCGGCAATCCAGCCGCCCCTGGCGTTGAACAATCTGTACATTACCGCGTCACTCCGCCTTAAGCCGTTCGACCGCGATCGCGTTGGCGAACAGGAAGGCCACGATCAGGGAAACGAAATACACCACGTCGCGCAGATCCAGCACGCCCTTGGATATATCGGTGAAATGCGCCAGGAAACTGAGTGAGGCGATAAAATCGACCGCCGCCTTGGGCGCCCATCCGGCAAAGAAACTAAGCACGATCGGCGCGCCGCTGGCGATCAGCACGAAACACGCCGCCGCCGTCATGACGAACGCAACCACCTGGTTCTTGGTCAGGGCCGAGATGAAGGCGCCGACGGCGATAAATCCGCCAGCCATCAGCAGGCTGCCAAAATAGCCGGCCAGAATGGCGCCGTTATCCGGTTCGCCCAGATAATTGACCGTGATCCACAGCGGAAAAGTCAGCGCCAGGCTGATCGCCGTGAAGATGACCGCCGCCAGATACTTGCCGACCACGACCTGGAACAAGGAAAGCGGCAGGGTCATCAACAGCTCGATGGTGCCGGATTTTCGCTCCTCCGCCCACATGCGCATCGTGATCGCCGGAATCAGCAGCATGTAGACCCAGGCATGGAACTGAAAAAACGCCGACAAGTCAGCCTGGCCGCGGGCAAAGAAACTGCCCATGAAGAACGTCAGCGCGCTCAACAATGCGAGAAATATGACGATGAAAACATAGGCGACGGGCGTGGCGAAATAATCCGCGAGCTCGCGCCGTACAACAAGAAACGTGTTCATGATTTAAGGGCCCGTGGTGATGTCGCGAAAGACCTCGTCGAGATGCCCGCGCGCAACGTGGATTTCATCGACCGCGATGGCGCGTTCGCGCAGCACGGCGCTGACATCGGCGAGGATCGACGCACCGTCCCTGGCCCGAACGAAAAGCCGGCCGGCATCGAGCGATTCGACGCCGGCGACCAGCGGCAGCGCCGCCAGGGCCTGTCTTGCGTCTTGCGCAGCATCGCCATCGACCCGAAGCGATACGGCATTGTGCCGGTCGGAGCGGGCGAGCAGTTCATCGGGCGTCGCATCGGCGACGATCCGCCCGTTGGCGATGATGATCGCGCGGGTACAGACCGCTTCGACTTCTTCGAGGATATGGGTGGAAATGACGATTGCCTTGTTTTTAGACATCGCCGAAATCAATTCGCGGACCTCGTGCTTCTGGTTGGGGTCGAGACCGTCGGTCGGTTCGTCGAGGATCAGGATATTGGGGTCGTGCAGCAGCGCCTGGGCCAGGCCGACGCGCCGCTTGAAACCCTTGGACAGGGTCTCCAGCGTCTGGTGCATCACCGTGCCGATCTGGGTCTTTTGCACCACGCCGGCGATACGGTCCGCGCGCGCCGCGCCGCGCAGCCCCCGTACCCCGGCAATAAATTCAAGGAAACCCGCCGCCGTCATATCGGGCCATAGCGGCGCGCCTTCGGGCAGATAGCCGACCCGCCGCTTGACCTCGATCGGGTCGCGCAGAACGTCGAAGCCATCGACCCGGATGCGGCCCGAACTCGGCGCCAAAAACCCGGTTATCATTTTCATCGTCGTCGACTTGCCGGCGCCATTGGGTCCAAGGAACCCCAACACCTCGCCGCATTCGACCGAAAACGAAATATCGTCAACGGCGGTTATCGGCCCGAATCGCCGCGTCAAATTCTCGATTTCTATCATGCTCATATGCGTGTCAAACCCCAGTCATGCGACATCAATCCCCTGAATTTTAGCACGGCCAACCGCTTCGCCATGGGGTATTGCACGCTATTTGTCAGGCCGCAACCGGTGACCTATTCTTGCGCGCCGATCGAAAACAAGGAAGGCAGGTATGGATTTGGATGCACGCAATGCAACCGGGCGGCGCGCGCAAGCCGAGGCGGCGTTCGATGCCGTTATCGTCGGCGCCGGTTTCGCTGGCATGTACATGCTCCATTGCCTTCGCGCGCTGGGCCTGTCGACGCGGGTCTACGAGACGGGTCGCGATGTCGGCGGCACCTGGTACTGGAACCGCTATCCCGGCGCGCGCTGCGACGTCGAAAGCATGCAGTATTCCTATTCTTTCTCGGTGGAACTGGAACAGGAATGGACATGGTCCGAGAAATACTCGCCGCAGCCCGAAATCCTCGCTTACGCGAACCATGTCGCCGACCGCTTCGATCTGCGCCGCGATATCGTGTTCGATACCTGCGTCAAGGCGGCGACCTTCGATGCCGATGCAAAGCGCTGGACGATCGAAACCGACCGGGGCGACCGGGTCAGCGCGCAGTTCTGCATCATGGCGGTCGGCTGCCTTTCGGCGGCGAACATGCCGGATTTCGAAGGCCGGGCCGACTTCAAAGGCCCGGTTTACCACACCGGCCGATGGCCGCATGAGGGCGTCGATTTTGCCGGGCTTCGGGTCGGCGTCATCGGCACCGGATCGTCGGCGATCCAGTCGATTCCGGTCATTGCCGGGCAGGCGGCGGCGCTGACCGTGTTCCAGCGCACGCCGAATTACGCCGTGCCGGCCTGGAACGCTAGGATGGACCCGCAATACGAGCGTTCGATCAAAGCCGATTATCCGGGCTTCCGGGCCAAGGCGCGGGCCCGGCCAACCGGGTTCTATTTTCCCTTCAATAAAGAACCGGCCCTGGACGCCACCCCCGACGAGCGCAAAAATCAGTATGAAGCAGCCTGGGCGCGGGGCGGGCTGCCCTTCCTTGGCGCCTATGGCGACCTGCTGTTCGAGAAGGACGCCAACGATACGGCGGCCGAATTCGCCCGCGCCAAGATCCGGGCGGTCGTCGATGATCCGGCAATCGCCGATCTACTGTGCCCGGACAATATTTTTGGTTGCAAGCGGCTTTGCGTCGATAGCGAATATTACCAGGTTTACAACCAGCCGCATGTCGAACTGGTCGATGTCTCGCAAAACCCGATTGAGCGTTTCACGGCAAACGGCATTGTCGCGAACGGTATCGAATATGAAATCGATGCGGCGGTTTTCGCCACCGGCTTTGCGGCGATGACCGGGTCCTTCGATAAAATCCGGATTACCGGCCGGAATGGCTTGACGTTGCGCGAAAAGTGGCGCGCGGGACCGCGAACCTATCTGGGGCTTCTGAGCGCCGGGTTCCCGAATTTTTTCATGATAACCGGCCCCGGCAGCCCATCGGTTCTGGCCAACATGATTCCCTCGATCGAACAGCATGTCGATTGGATGGCCGACTGTATCGGGCATATGCGCGATGTCGGCGCGCAAACCATCGAAGCGGAAATCGGCTTCGAGAATGACTGGGTCGATCATGTCAACGAGGTCTCGAAGGTCTCGCTTCGATCGACCTGCAGTTCCTGGTATGTCGGCGCCAACATTCCCGGCCAGCCGCGCGTCTTCATGCCTTATATCGGCGGCTTTCCGGTTTACGTCCGCAAGTGCAACGAGGTCATGGCGAATGGCTTCGAGGGTTTCGTCCTGGAGGGCACCACGGACACCGGCGCCGCGCCACGCATCCGGTGGACCGAACGATGGAATGTAGCGTTGGATATGGATGTGATGTCGCCCGCCATGGTCGCCGTCATGGTCGCCGTCGGTGGTGGAGTTTGGATTTCCGTTCATAACCGG
>PTKA01000168.1 GCA_002937525.1 Alphaproteobacteria bacterium MarineAlpha10_Bin3 | reverse complement strand
CCGACGGCGTCCCAGGCCAGCTTGAACAGCTTCACCCGGCCGATGGAATCCACCGCCGGAGAATATTGCGAGCGGCCGATCAGCGCCGCCAGTTCCGGATTGGCGAAATCCTCGACCGAAGACGGCAACATGATCATGCCGCCGCCGGCCAGATCGCGCAACGTCTGGACGATCTTGGGATAAAGGTCTTGGCTTTGAACCTGCGAGGCGTAGAGCAGTTCCCGGTCGGGCAAATAATATTCGCCAAAACGCCACCCCTTCACTTCCATGGCCAAAACGAAGGCTTCGATAACCTGTAACTGCGCGGAAAGTTCGCCGAGTTTTTCCACGACCTGCGGGAAATTGATCGACGCGGTGGTCTCGGTAATGCGGCGCGCCAGTCCGACCAGAAAACGCAGCTTCACCATCAACCGGATTTCCGCCTGATAGTTCTGGTACGAATGCGCCGGCGTGCTGTGCCATTGCGCGAATTGGGTGCGGATGTCGCCATTCACGAAAACGCGGTCCCACGGGACCTTGACATCGTCGAAAAAGATCAGCGCATCGTTTTCATCGAACCGCGCCGACAGCGGATAGTCGAAATCCGAATTGGCCGCGGCTTCATAGGAACGCCGTGACAGAATCTTCAGGCCGGGCGCGTTGATGGGCAGCACCGCGGTGAACGCCCATTTTTCCTCGCCGTCCCGCATCGGCCGCAGCGTCGAGACCAGGATTTCGTCCGACAACACCGCCCCGGTTCCCAGCATCTTGGCGCCCCGCAAGGTAAGACCGTCGGCGTCCTCGCCGCACACCGATACGGTCAAATCGGCGTTGCCGCCTTCGCCACGGGACTTCGAACGGTCGCCTTGCGGGTCGATGATGACATAGGACAGATAGAGGTCGCGGTCGCGCGCGTATTCGTAATAGTCACGGACCGCCTGTGCCCGTTCGGCGCCATGTCCCTCATAGACCGCGCTACCCATGTAGAAGCCGGCCAGGGTCGAGGCGACATGGTCGGGCGAACGTCCCATGTAACCGAAATGGGTTTCCGCCCAGGCAGTCAGCGCCTCGCGGCGGGTGACAAGATCCTCGTATGTGGTCGGCAATTGCCACATCCGGCTCACGCGATCGCCGGTTTTGGGCGAGGCGAAGGTCATCTTTTCCAAATTTTCCGGCGCGGCTTGCATATCGTACAAGTTGGCGATTGAGCGCGCAGCACCGCCAAAAGCCGGATGGCCGACCACCTTGGAAACCCGGCCGCCATCAAGGTAAATTGTTCGGCCATCGTCCAGACCCTCAAGAAATTGCGATCCGCTGCGTGACATCCCTATCTCCCCAGAGCGTATTTTTCCCATAAACCCTACCAACTGCCGCCGATGGATTGTAACAATATATGACCGCGCAAAGCGAACGTGCGGCAACTGTCAGGCGGCAACCGGCCCCGTTCGGCAATAAACCGCCGATGATATAATTTTAGCGCGCCCTTGCAGCCCATGCCGGTATCGTTCATCGTTGTCGCCGATTCCAGACGAACGGGCCGGGAGCATACCCTGGCTGCGTGGCGCAGCCATCCTTTAGCCAATACCAGAAACCGGAGAATTCGAGCATGTCCGAAGGCAAGATCATCGCCGATAAACAAGGCCATTTGGGCCGCGTGATATTCGACAACCCCGAGAAGCACAACGCAATGTCCAAGCCGATGTGGGATGCGCTCGCCGAGACGATGCACGATTTCGATGCCGATGCCGATGTTCGGGTCATCGTCCTCGAGGGCGCGGGGGAAAAAGCGTTTGTGTCCGGCGCCGACATATCCAAGTTCGAAAGCGAACGCGCCAACGCGGCCCGTATCAAGGAATACGGCGTGTCGGTCAATCGGGCCTACGCTTCGGTGCAATATGCGCTCAAACCCACCATCGCCAAGATCGGCGGATACTGTTACGGCGGCGGCATGGGAATCGCCATATGCTGCGACCTTCGAATCTGCTCGGACAATTCGAGCTTCTGTATTCCCGCCGCCAAGCTCGGAGTCGGCTACGGCCATGAGAACACCAAAGTGCTGTTGGATCTGGTCGGTCCGTCCTTTACCAAGGAAATCTTTTACACCGGGCGGCGTTTCAATGCGCAAGAAGCCCGCAGCATGGGATTGGTAAACCACGTCGTCGCCAGTACCGAACTCGACGGGTATGTTGACGACTATGTGAACACCATGGCCGACAACGCGCCCCTGTCGCTCAAGACGACCAACCTTATCGTCAACGAACTGCTCAAGGAAGAGGACCAGAGGAACATCGCCCTGTGCGATCAACTCGTCGATGAATGCGCCGCGAGCCAGGATATCGAGGAGGGGCGGCGGGCGTTCATGGAGAAGCGAAAGCCGGTGTTCGCCGGCCGATAAAACAGGTCGTCCTCTTATTAGGATAATTAGATCGGAAAATTCCTGTGTTGAAAATCGCGGTTCCCGACTTGATCTCGAATTCCTACTTCCCCGCCATCGCCGCGGTGGAATTGGGTTTTTTCGAACGCGAAGGGTTGGCGATGGAACTCAAGCATATCTTCCCGGTAAGCAAATGCTGCGAGTTGCTGCGCAATGGCGAGGTCGATTTCGTCGCTGGTTCGGCGCATAGCGCGCTGGCCGGATTTCCTGGATGGCGCGGCGCGAAGCTGTTGGCTTCCCTCGCCCAGGGCATGTACTGGATGCTCGTCGTGCGCCACGATCTGGACGCCGAACAGGGCGACATCGACGCGGTCAAGGGGCTCAATATCGGCGCCGCCCCTTTCGTCGAACTCGGCCTGCGGCGGCTGCTGGCCGAGGCCGGAATCGATATCGAACGCGACCGGGTAACCATTGCGCCGGTCCCGGGCGCGGTCCAGCCCGGCGTTTCCTTCGGCGTCACGGCGGCCCAGGCGCTTGCCGACGGCAAAATCGATGCGTTCTGGGCCAACGGCATGGCCGCCGAGATTGCGGTGCGCCAGGGTGCGGGCAAGGTGCTGCTCGATATCCGCCGTGGCGATGCGCCCAAGAAGGCATTCAACTACACCATGCCGGCGCTGATCGGAACCGACGCCTTGATCGAACGCGACCCGGAAGCCGCAGCCGCCGCAATCCGCGCCATCGTTGCAACCCAGAACGCGATCAAGGCGGATATCGGCCTTGCTACCAAGGTCGGCGAGAAGCTGTTTCCTGCCTCCGGTGCAGCCATGATCGCCGATGTGGTGGCCCGCGACCTGCCCTATTACGACGCGGCGGTCAGCGAAGAATTCGTGCTTGGCATGAATGAATTCATGACCGATCTCGGCTGGCTCGATGGGCCGGTCGCCTATGACCGGGTCGTCGCCACGCGCTATAAAACCCTATGGGCAGGGTAAATATAGTCAGGCCAGATTCGGCATAGGGCGCAAAGCGGATTTCATGTGTTGAATTCGTATTCATTGCCGGAAGGGATCGCCGAGGTACCGATATTCGAATACTCCGCTGACGACTGGCTGGCGTTTGGGGAACAGACCGGACAGGAACCTTAAATCCCCGCACATCCCCATTTTTCAGAGGAAACCAGCATGAACCTCAAACTCTATTCCAGGTATCGCAATTCGGCCGGACAGCGGGTTCGCACATCGCTCAACATCAAGGGGGTCGGTTACGAATATATTGCGGTCTCTTTGGCCGGCGGCGCGCCGGATTCGTACCGCAAGGAGATCAACCCGCAGGCCCTGATTCCATCGCTCCTGATCGATGGCGAGATCGTAACCCAATCGACCGCCCTGATCGAATTCATCGAAGAGCGTTTCGAAGGTCCTTCTCTGTTGCCGGACGACCCGGTCGCGCGGGCGCGGTCGCGCGCTTTCAGCCAGGTCATCGCCTGCGAAATTCACCCGGTTATCGGCCCGAAAATTCAACGGCATCTTCGCGCGACCTTCGATGCCGCCAAAGAGGATACGCTTGCCTGGTATCGCCACTGGCTGCATCACGGCTTCGCAACGCTGGAAGAACTGCTGCGGCGGCGACCGGCCGCCACCGCCTTTTGCTACGACAAAAAACCGACATTCGGCGATATCTACCTTGTGCCGCAACTCTATAACGCGCGCCGCGCCGGGGTCGAACTGGACCTTTCAGCCTATCCGCTGCTGACCGAAATCGACGAACGCTGCCGGGCGCTGCCTGAGTTCGAGCGCGCCATGCCGGAAAACCAACCGGACTTTCCAGCGAACCCGGCCGACCGGCGATAGCCGCAATCGATTGACGGCAGTGTCGGAAGTACCTTGAACGGGTTCCGCAATTTGTGCGCCCGGTCTCGCGCCGAAAAGCGTGTTGTTCCATACTATGGCGTCGTAATGCCCGTGAGTTTCAGACCAAGAGGAAGACAATGAAAGCTGGCGTGATCTATCCACAAACCGAACTCGGCGGCGATCCCGGCGCGCTCAAGGCGTTCGCCCAGGCGGCGGAAGCGCTCAATTACGACCATATCGTGATCTACGACCATGTTCTGGGCGTCGAACATGCCGGGCGCGAACCGCAACTAAGGGGGCCGTATACGGAAACCGACCCGTTTCACGAACCCCTGATTACCTACGCCTATCTGGCCGGCGTCACCCAGAAAATCGAGTTAACGACCGGCGTGCTGATCCTGCCGCAGCGGCAAACGGCACTTGTCGCCAAGCAGGCCGCCGACGTCGATCTATTCTCGGGCGGGCGTCTGCGTCTGGGCGTCGGGGTCGGCTGGAACTGGGTGGAGTATGACGGGCTCGAGATGTCCAGTCACTTCAAGCGCCGCGGCAAACGGCAGGAGGCGCAAATCGCCCTGCTGCGCAAATTGTGGGGTGAGCCGGTCATCGACCATGAAGATTCCGACCACCGTATCGAGCGGGCCGGCATCCTGCC